>CAJXGR010000182.1 GCA_913053665.1 uncultured Spirochaetia bacterium | reverse complement strand
GTCATATTGATTGAAGTTGTTGATGGATCTATTTTTAAAGAGTGACACGTTAAAATAAGGATAATTGGGAGCCATCCCAATTTCTACTCCAAGAGCGAGATTCTCAAGTTTTAATGGATTTAAATCCAGCATATCCCGGCCTGGAGCTGTATAGTCATCATGCCTGATTCCATAGGATGGGATAAAAAGACCCGTCATCAGGTAAGACATCATGGGAAACTGGTGCAGGAGAAGGAATGCATTCCGTAACTCTAATCGTCGCTCACCATAATAGTCGCTTGTTGTTTTTTGTAAAGCGAGCGTGGCACTCATCGATACATGTTCAACAGGGTGTAGGGTGGCTCCAAGATCCAATTGCATAGGGAATACTCGAGCATCTTTATTTCGGTATTGGAACGTTGGCCGAATATCTGTACCCACCGAAAAGATGGGGTCTGCATTCAGGAAGTCATATCGCTCCCTTGAAAAAGCATATGGACTCTGATCCTCTATGGAGCTAGCATTGAAGGGATAGCCAAAAGCAAATGGATCGGCCCAGTAATAGATATGAGGCTTGTGATGATCCTCAATATTCCGTTTGACGGGTCGATTAGATATGGATCGATTCGTATTTTCTACTCTAGAAGACGGTGGGAAACTCTTTCGCCGATTCAATAGATTGCTGAGAGTATTTTTTCTATCATGATAGGGTCGTCTGAGTGCCCCAAACATGGGGAGAGTATTGCGTGCGTAGTAGCGTCCTACAACAGTCCGCTGTCCTCCGCCTCCAGGATTGGTATGACAGGTTTGACAGGATAGATTACATTTTCTACTGGGTATCGGAGGATTGACCCACTCATCCTGCTTTTTGTTTTTGAACGGGCTCACATGACAGGTATCACAAAGTCTTGCCGAACGAGCTGTGTATAGGGGTAATGAGCTTAAGGGGAATTCGGCAAAGAATACCAGCACTATAATCAAGAAACTCAATATAACAGGATATTTATACAATTTATTGGATTTGTTCATGGAATCTCCTTTATAAGTTACTAATAACGGGTTACCAGTAACAAGTTACTAATAACGAGTTACCAAAGTTGCCCGTGACAGGTATAACAGGATGGAGTAGAACGACCGTCAGCAGTTGAAAAACCCCCTGTGAGAGAACTTCCATGACAACTAGTACAATTCCCGGTACCAAAAGGACTCTTAAAATCAGGCTTATGATAACGATCAGCGATGGAGAGGGTGTGATCAGCAGGGGGATTAAACTTGGGTAGATTATCTTCATTGCAGGCAGTCAGATAAAATATGATTAGTGAAATGCTGAAGAGTAAAAGAAGAATAGTTTTCATTAAATGTACTCCAATCCTAGAATATCATTGATGAAAAAATACAGATTGCTATAGTTAATATAATGCAAGGATTCATAAAAAACAATGATCATCAAAAGAAAAGGTAAAATTTAAAGGTGGATATGTCGTTGAATATCTAAAATAGCTTAGGTCTCTAGATGTTATTTCCAACCTTTGAGTTTGCAATTTTCTTTTTTATTGTGGTAATAGGTAACTGGGTTTTAAAGAGATGGGAGATTCCCTGGAAAGTCTTTTTATTGATAGCCAGCTATTACTTTTATGGATCCTGGAATGTCAAGCTACTAGGACTCATATTCTTTGTGACAGTTAGCAGTTATCTATTCTCTATTCTCATAGCCGGCTCGAAGGACTCACTACATAAAAAGCTCTATTTAACGATCAGTATCGCTTTAAGCCTGTCGGTTCTGGGCTTTTTCAAGTATTATGACTTTTTCATCCATTCACTGAACCTTATATTGAGTCCCAGCCAGCCTATTGACGCCACACTCTCCGGTATTATTCTTCCCATCGGGATTTCTTTTTTCACCTTTCAGGCGATCTCCTATACGGTGGATGTCTATAGAGGGGAGATTCAGGCGGACTCGAGCAAGCTTGGTGCTCTCAATTACATGGTCTACATAGCATTTTTCCCACAGCTTGTAGCGGGACCCATTGTTAGAGCAAAGATATTTCTACCTCAGTTTCGCCCAGACTATGCCAAAAAAGTCCCTAATATGCATTTAGCCTTTTTCCTGATCATGGGAGGACTAGTTAAAAAGCTGATTCTCTCCACGTATTTGCTGGAACACATTGTAAAAGATGTAATGATCACACCCTTTGCCTACTCACCCTTTGAGATTTTACTCGGTATCTACGCCTATTCAGCAATGATCTACTGTGATTTCAGCGGTTATACAGACATCGCCATTGGTACGGCTTTACTCTTGGGATTTCGCTTTCCGGATAACTTCAATAATCCCTATCAGGCCGTTAACATCCAGGATTTCTGGAGGAGATGGCATATCAGCCTGTCCACATGGCTTAAGGACTACCTGTATATCCCTTTAGGAGGGAATCGTCGAGGAGTCACCATGACTCAGGTGAATATCATGGTCACCATGATTTTAGGGGGATTGTGGCATGGGGCATCTTTTTCCTTCATTATCTGGGGAGCATTGCATGGGGTCGCCCTGGTGTTCCATAGAGGGTGGCAGGGGATTAAAAAACACCTGTTCCCTGGGTTTGAAGGCAATAAGTGGACTCAAGCCTTGGCTATTCTATTAACTTTTCACTACGTGTCGTTTTTATGGATATTTTTTCGTCCCGACCTGAAGGATAGTCTCAACATACTTTCGGCGTTGACCCGTTTTGAGACAGGCATTCATGGGATAAGTCTTCATGTTGTTTTAGCCATAGGAGTGGGTCTTGGGATCAATTTTTTTGGGGATCGCATCCAGGAAATCTATCTCAGGATGCAAACAAGGTCTCCCTATCTGCTTCAGTGGATCAATAATAGTCTTGTATTGATCGGGATCATTGCCATGAGTCCAGACACGATCCCCGACTTTATTTACTTTCAGTTTTAGTTGGAGTCAAAGATATGGCCACTTTGGAAGAGCTTGTAGCTATCATAAAAAAAGAAAAAGAAGATGGTGATACGACTTACACATCCCCGTGGAAAGCTGTAGGGATGGTGATCCTCATATTGAGTACAGGATTTTTCTACGAGTCAGACCGCATATCCACTTTTCTAAGTATGGAAAAAAGTAAAATCCCAATGGGTGAAACACGTACTCTTATCGATGAATGGCGGGAAAGACTGATCAACCGATCTTTGTGCCTTTTGGATGATCTAGCTTACATTAAGAAAAAGGCAAATATAGATAAAGTCCGAAAGGTTGAAGATACCCTTATGGCTTCTCTCAGTGAGGAAATTGTACTTTTTGGGGAGGATAATAAAAAGGATGTAAGACATGTTTATTTGTCGCAAGTGGCTTTGAAACAAGACCGGGGAGATTCAGACCGAGATAAAACAAGTGATACTCCTTTCAGCAATGACTTAAGCGAAAAGAAACCTCCAGAAAAGTCAGAAACTCATGAGTCATCGAATCCAATACAGACAATGGAGTCTCACAACACTCTGTCTGCTAAGGATTTAATAAGTGATAGCGATGCGTCAACTGGAGGTCTGGAGGCTCAGAAGGATCATCCTTTAGATCCACTTATTGAATCGCCCTCTGAAAACAATGATAAGGAAAGCCTTATTGCAGACACTCTACTGACAAAAGTCTCTCACCTGTCCCCTCCCTATAATGTCTTAATGATAGGCGATTCCATGATGGGCGGGTATGTAGGAATACTTATCCAACACAAACTGATGAAGTTAAAGGGTTCGAGGGTTCATCGGAAAGGAGTGGTGTCCACGGGTTTGGCATTCCCCAATTATTACAATTGGGACAAGAAGTTAGAGAAATTAATCCAGAAAAGAAAAGCCAATGTGTTGATTGTCATGATTGGAACCAATGATTTCCATAGCCTGTATTCTCTCGATAGGAAGAGGTATATACGGTTTGAATCCAAGGATTGGAAGGGTGAGTACACCAAAGCAACCATGAGGATGATGGAGATTGCTAAAAGGCATAAGCTAGTCACCTTTTGGATCGGTCTTCCCATTACCGAAAAGGCTCATTTAAACCATCGGATAAAGGCTGTGAACGCTATTCATGAGGAGTCCGCCGGTCACTTTAAGAATATTCACTATATACCCTTATGGAAGATGTTTAAGAAAGAGAAAGGGCGGTTTATGACTTATATCAAGAATACAAAAGGCCAGCGTGTCCGTATCCGAACAAGAGACGGGATCCACTTGAATCGTCTAGCCTCCCAAACAGCGAGTCGGTATGTTCTTAAAGGGATGTCCAAATATATTAAGATCCCCTAGTCTTTAAACGGAGTGCTATATTGTCAAAACTAGTATTGAACAACGGGATGATCCTTCTGGATGGCGAACTCAGGAAGCGAAACCTGTTGATAGAAGATAAAAGTATCATAGGCATTTCTGAGACACCTTATCAGGATGGGGATATTATCGATTGTAAGGGTCAATGGATACTCCCCGGTGCTATAGACCCCCATGTCCATTTCAGAACACCCGGCGGGGAGCATAAAGAAGACTGGAAAACAGGGTCGAAAGCAGCAGTGGCAGGGGGGATCACAACCGTATTAGACATGCCCAACACCAATCCACCCACAACAACATCCGAAAGACTGAATGAGAAAAGGAAAATCGCTGAGACCAACTCATTATGTAATTTCGGCTTTTACTTCGGTGCCTCCATCAACAATCTGGACGAAATCGAGACGATTGATAATATTGCCGCTATTAAGATCTACTTTGGCTCAACCACAGGGAATCTATTGGTCAATGATTCCCACTATCTCACAGATCTCATCAAGAAGACGCGGTTCCCATTGGCTTTCCACGCAGAAAATGAAGCCCTTATGAAGAAGAATCTTTCTAAGGTAAAAGATCTAAATAAGGCAGGTGCCAGAATCCACGGGGTGATCCGGGATGAGGAAGTGGCCAGATCTGCAGTAGAAGAGATTATCGCCTTGGCAAGTGATCATAATGTGAAGATATATCTTTGTCACGTATCCACTCAAAGGGAGTTTGAACTCATAGAAAAGGCCAAACAGTCGATGGATATATATTGTGAAGTAACCCCCCATCATCTCTTTCTCAATGAGGAATTACTGGATCGTATAGGCCATTTCGGCAAAGTGAATCCGCCTTTAAGAAAAGAAGTGGATAGAAAGTTCCTCTATAACGCCCTCATAGATGGCAGAATCGATACTATAGGTACAGACCACGCCCCACACCTTAAAGAAGAGAAAATGCAGGAATACCTTAAGGCCCCATCAGGATTACCAGGCCTGGAAACCATGCTCCCCTTGCTCTTAACGGAAGTGCATCATGGGAATCTTAGCATTGAACGATTGGCTCAACTAACGGGAGGGAATGTTGCCAGGATTTTCTCTCTGAAAAACAAAGGAAGCCTAGCTCCTGGCTATGACGCGGATATCGTCGTGGTCAATCCGGATACAAGCTACTCTTTAACGTCCGAGCGATTGTATACAAAAGTTGGGTGGAACCCTTTTGAAGGTCAGATCTTATACGGTGAAATTGATCAGACCATTGTTTTAGGACAGTTAGCTTATAAAAGGGGGAGGTTCTTTAATGTTCACGGGGAGGAAGTGGAGTATGACACTAGGACTTGAGGATAAAGAGTTCTGCGATAAGCATTGAGACAGCTACAGCGGAAAGAATGGCTATGGCGATAAATAGTCGTTTATGGATTCTTTTGATACGCGACTGGATGGCCTCAATTTTCCGTGTCATTTCTACTTTCACCTGAGTGACCTTTTGATTTAAATAATCGACTCGTTCGTTTAAATAGGACACCTTCTGGTTTAATTGTTGTAATTTACCGGAAAGTTGATGAAAATTAGACTTCTTTTTCGCTTTTAATCGTTTGATATCTGAACGTAAATCATTCATATAATACTGCTCTCTGGCAGTATGAATATCTCGAGTTTTACGATCATATGAAGACGCCATCATGTCACCTTTGTCTAAAAGTATTATAAAAATATATAATAAGGTCTTGAAAAGGTCAAGATTTAAATTGCAGTTTCTTGTATATTAATTCCCCTGATCAGGGTTATTTTTATGAATCATTAAGTTTATTGTCTTTGAATCATTCATTCAGAGCTCCAAAGGCAAGCAAAATCATTGCAGAATTGGGGCGGTTTAAACCGATGTTTGAGTATCTTGACGGAAATGGAATTCAGTGGAGAGTAATATAGAGACAGCTTCAACGGCGACTTCGGCGTCATTGCCATCGGCTTCGACCACGAGTTCTGAGCCAAAGGAGGCCGCTAATGTTAAGACCTCTAAGATACTTTTTCCATCAACCTTCATTCCATCTTTGATAATATAAATCTTGCTGGAATACTGATTAGCGGTTTCCACAATCTTGACAGATGGTCTTGCGTGGATCCCATCCCTGTTGACAACCTTTACTTTTTTAGAAAAATGCTTCTTCATATTAACTTTCAGAACCTACTCAAAGAAATCTATAGGTTTATCAATAAATCGTCAAGTTATTAACGGTGAATAAAGATTCACTCAATCAGTGAGTTCATTTATTGCTAGTAATAATGGCCTGTAGGGGTTCAAAATCTTGAACCCCTACAGGGATGTGCCGCCAGGACCCCCATGAATTATATTATAGATAATATACTCAATTTCCTTTAAGAAAAAAGAA
>CAJXGR010000181.1 GCA_913053665.1 uncultured Spirochaetia bacterium | reverse complement strand
TCCAATTGCTTGTAGGGGTAGGTTTTAAACCTACCCCTACAAGCAATTATCACTACCACATGCTGAACCCCTAAACGTGGCTTCTTCCTAGGGGATCATCCGATAGGGTTTTATGGATACTTAGTGGATAAATCCATGTTCAGAAAGAAAGTCTTTCGTTAAATGTCCTTCTGATCCTGAACCCATCAGCAGTTTTTCAACATACTTGGCGAAAAGGTCTACTTCAATATTCACAGAGTCTCCTACTTTTTGATACTGAAAAACGGTTTGCTCAAAAGTGATGGGGATAACCGTTAACAGGAAACTATCTTCATAAAGTTGGCTGATTGTTAGGCTCACACCGTCAATAGCAATGGAACCTTTATGGATCATATACTTTAAAAGGTCTTTAGGACAGGCTATATGAAGGTCGGTAGCTCCCTCACCTCGTTGTAACCTTTGGATCACCCCTGTTCCATCCACATGTCCCTGGACTAAATGACCATCCAATAAGCCATTGAGGGAAAGAGGGCGTTCGAGATTCACGGGATCCCCCACCTTTAATTGATTGAGATTAGTTAGAGAGAGGGTCTCAGGGGATGAATAAAAGGTAAAGCTGTCTTTATCCAGTTGAGTAGCTGTCTGACAGGCTCCATTTATAGAGATACTATCTCCAATCTTAAGCTGATCCAATACAGCACTGGATGAAACCGTTAGAACCTTTCCATTACGGGCTTCCACCCGCTTAACATGCCCAATTTCCTGAATGATTCCTGTAAACATTAAAAATACTCATTTTTATATTTATTCAATTAAAATAATAACTTGTCCGAAAGGTAATTTATTAAAATATAGTTGTCAATTAATTTATTTTTAAGTATAATGAAAGACAGTATGAATTTTGAAAAAAGAATCGATCATCAGTTAGATCAATTTGAATTAGAATGTTTGGTACATTGTGATTCTCTATATAATTTGGCTCGCTATTTGACGTTAGACGAGAATGAAGCGGACGATCTTCTTCAGGATACCCTTTTAAGAGGTTATCAATTCTTTCACCAGTTCAAATCACAAACAAACTGCAAAGCATGGCTCTATAAGATAATGAAAAATCTATTCATTAATCACTATAGAAAGAAAAAAAGAAGACCCAATACAGTGTCTATTGACAATGAATATGACGGGGAGATCGAAAGAGCCATTTCCGCGGAGTTAGACCAGTACACCAATCCAGAGCGATATGTTCTTAATGAGATGTTGAGTTCTGAAGTGATTTGCGCCCTTAATTTACTCCCGGAAGACTATAAAATGGCTGTCATTATGGCTGATCTTGAATATCTAAGCTATAACGAGATGGCAGAGCTTTTGGATTGTCCTATTGGGACAGTACGTTCCAGGCTTTCTCGTGGGCGTAAGATGCTAAAGAAGATGCTGTTCAATTTTGCCCTAAAAGAAGGGGTCATCACAAATAAGCAAATGCTAACAGAAAAAGCCACGTACTAAACAGTGATCCTTAATGAACTCCTCTAATTCAGACTGCGTTATCCAGATCCAACAGGTTAAAACACGCTTGGGGGACAGATGGGTCCACAAAGATGTCAATTTGGAGATCCTTAAGGGTGAGACCATGCTTGTCATTGGAGGGAGTGGATCGGGCAAAAGCGTCTTGTTTAAGAACATCGTTGGTCTGCTAAAACCAAATGATGGGTCCATCCGAATTGATGGGGTTGATATCACTAAAATATCAGATCGGCAAATGGATCAGGTGCGTAAGAAATTTGGGGTTCTTTTTCAAGGGGCGGCTTTGTTTGACTCATTAACAGTTCAGGAGAATGTTGCCTTTGTTTTGAAACGTGAGACAGACCTATCGGATAAGGCCATTCGGGATGTTGTGAGGGATAAGCTCGCTCAGGTAGGCCTATTCGGTGTTGAAGAGATGATGCCTAGCGAATTAAGTGGTGGAATGCAGAAACGAGTGGGACTGGCCCGTGCAATCGCTATGAATCCTGAGATAATCCTCTATGATGAGCCTACAACTGGTTTAGACCCTATAACAGCGGATGTTATCAATGACTTGATCTTACAACTTCAGGAAGAGCTAAAGGTTACATCATTAGTTGTGACTCATGATATGGTGAGTGCCTTTAAGGTAGGGGATCGTATGGCTCTTTTGAATGATGGGAGGATTATAGCTGTTGGAACGCCCGATGAGATGAGAGAATCGGAGGATCCTTACGTGAGACAGTTTATAGCAGGGACATCCGAAGGCCCCATGTTTTTTGAGTAAACGAGAGGGGCAGAACTCATCGGCTAAACCTCTAACTGAAGATCCATTGATTGTGTATGAGAACCATTCACCTTAAATTGAACCACCAGATCATTGAGTTTAGAGACAGCCTTCTCATTTTGTATTCCTGAATGGTTGACTCTTCCAATTGTTTCACCCAAACCAGTTATGGCCTTAGTGATTTCCTCTATCCTGTTCTTTGTCTCCGACGATATACCATGAATATTCTCCATGGAGTCTGTGATTTTGCGAACCTTTTGATCCATTTCATCGGATGACGTTTTTACATCATGAGAAACACTCACCAGATACTCCAATGCACTCAGTATTTGATTGCTTCCTGATGCCAGTTCATGAGTTGCATTCTTCATTTCAACCATACTACCGGCCACATCTTTTGTTCTATGGACAATATTGGTGAATAACTCACCTGTTTTGCTGGTGGACTCCTCAGAAATGTGAATATAATTTATGACATCCTTGAGAGAGTTGGATATTTCAGAGGAATTCTTGGATGTATTTTCTGCCAACTTCCTGATCTCATCGGCCACCACGGCAAAACCTTTTCCGGCGGCTCCTGCATGGGCCGCTTCGATGGCGGCATTCATGGCGAGAAGGTTGGTTTGTTCGGCGATATTATTGATTACGTTGATCATTTCCATGATGAGATGGGCCGAACTGGTCACTTCCTTGATGATGCCGACCGTTTTTTTCATTTCAGACTCACCGGATAAAGCTGTTTTTTCTAATTCGTCCGCTATAACAAGCTTTTCTTCAGCCACTTGAGCGATATTCTGAATGGAAGTGGATATCTCTTCAATGGAGGCTGATGATTCTGCAACAGCCGAAGCCTGAGAAGATATGAGAGTGACTACATGGGAGATAAACTCTGTGACCTCTGCCGCTGATTGGGTGGATAGAATGATCTCCTGGTTCAAGTGAGTGACCTGATTCTCCACTCCTTCAATATTTGTCCTTATTTTCCCCAGTGAGTTTTTGGACTGATCAGAGCTTTCAGCAAGATCATAGCTTATTTGTCTGGTTTGCTCTGTTGAGTCCTTTATTTGCCGGATCATTCCATTTAGAAAGGATAGAAACCGGTCGAAGTAGCAGGAAAGAGTGCCAATCTCGTCCTTTGAACTATTGTCCAGTTTTACAGTTAAGTCTCCCTCACCCGTGGCGATGTTTTTAAAAAATAAACTCAATTTATTGATGGGACGGGACACAAAGCGACGAAGAAGAAAGTAAATGATCAGGAGAATTAATAAACCGATGCCTGCTAACAGAATATTCGTGACCAGCAGGGTTTTTGCCAATTCTTCTTTTTCTTTGGAAAAATCATTTATGTGGACAAATTGGCCGATGATTTTACCCGAAAAGTCTTTGAGAGGGACATAAATGATCGCTGAATGATCTTTCATCTGGATCACAGTCTTTTTGGATTGGTTGGACTCATTGATTTTATCCATCGAAAGCATGGTGTTGACTGAAATATGGTCAGAACTCTTTTTAGAGATCAACATATCCCCTATTTCCCCTTTAAAATAGCTTTTCAGCTGATCCTTATAAAACAATTTCTCGGCTTCCTTTTTATCCACAAGCAAGACAATGGCATCCTTACTCTTTTCTTCTGTGAGAAAGGGAATTATATCAAATACATCAAAAAAGGTCTCGACAGAACCCAGATATTTATCGCCGTCCAGAATAGGAGCAATCCCCCGTATCACAGCTCCTGCTCTACCAATCTCAAGAGCCTGCAAAGGTTTTTTAGTTTCTGCCACGTGATTGACTGACAATCTCCAGCCAGATATAATATCCATGTTATTATTGGGTTTCCATTCTCTAAAAAGACTGATTATCTTTGGTTTATCACTTTGATGTTGAGAATGGGGTCTATGAAAATGAACTTTGAATTGTTTAATCTTTGAGTTGTTCTTAATTTCCCTGATTATTGGTGTGACAAGATCTTTTAAGCGATTTTTGGCTTGTTCGTTATCGAGTTTATAAGCTCCTTTGACTTCTCCTAAGTTGGCAAAGATTGTAGCAAACTGTAAGGCTTTCAGGCTATGTTCATTTATCAATTTATCAATGAGAGCCGATGTTTTTTTGGCTTTATCCAATACAATACGTTCTTCCAACATGTTGTCTGTATACGCATTAAAGTTTAGTATGACTACAATTATCATTATGGAAAGCAAGGGAATAATGGTGATCATCAGTTTAGTAGTAATTTTCAGGTCTTTCAGTCTCATGAATAGTCTCCTTTTGTCTTCTTAAATCAAACACTTGATTTATGGTTTTCATAGTAATTTAATCTTTGCCACTTCCAATAGGACAATAGGGATATAACATTCAGAGGATTCAAGGATCTTATAAAAAGGTTTTTTTCTCTTGAAATTCCCGCCTTATATTGTTATCATTCTGTTTATTAGTCACATCAGGAAAGTATGAGTAGAAAAGTATTGATCACGGGCGCTAATGGAATGCTTGCCTCAGACCTCATCCCATTGCTTCAGGACAGTGATTTCCAGGTCTACCCTTACACGAGAAAGGAATTGGATATATCTAATCCTGATTCAGTGGATGAGGCAATGGATCAGTGTCAACCGGATGTCTTGATAAATTGTGCCGCCTACACTCAGGTTGATAAGTGTGAGACAGAGACAGAGAAAGCTTTTCAGGTGAATCGAGACGCTTTAGCCCATTTAGTAAAGGGATGCAGGAGATATGATACTTTATTGGTTCACATATCGACGGACTATGTTTTTGATGGAAGGCAAAAGACGCCGTATCACGAGGGTGACCCAACACATCCATTATCAGTATATGGCCAGTCAAAACTGGAAGGGGAACAAACGATCGTTGACTCATACGATTCCCATCTCATCCTACGAGCCTCTTGGCTTTATGGTATTTTAGGCCATAGCTTTGTGAAGACAATCATCCGTATCGCTACGGAGAGAGAGGCCTTGAATATAGTGAATGACCAGTTTGGCTCTCCCACTCATACGATCAACCTTTCAAAGGCTATTATCCATCTGTTGGAAAGGAATGCTAAAGGCCTCTATCACTATTCCGATGATGGGATATGCAGTTGGTATGATTTTGCCTGTGAGATTATTGAAGAAATGAAAAGCAAGGGGTTTCCTTTAGCGGTTAAAGAAGTGAATGCCATCGCCACTTCTGAGTATCCTTTACCGGCAGTACGTCCCCAATACTCTCTTCTGAGCAAAGAAAAATATAAAGGAACGACAGGTTTAGCTTTACCTCACTGGAAAGATGGGCTTAAGGACTTTTTCAATCGTTACAAACATTAAGGTGATTTATGGATAGTAAAGCTATATTAGTGACAGGAGGGGCAGGATTTATTGGGTCTAACTTCGTTCACTATGTTCTGGATCAGTATCCTGACGATCTCATCATTAATTACGACAGCTTAACCTATGCAGGGAACCTGGAAAACCTGAAAGGTGTTGAAGACAAGGATAATTATCTCTTTGTGAAAGGAGATATCAACAACAGAGAGTTTTTGGAACACTTGATCACTCAGCATTCTATTCATTATATTGTCAACTTTGCCGCAGAATCCCATGTGGATCGGTCGATACTTGGGCCGGAAGTCTTCATCAACACAAACGTATTGGGAACGCAGACTCTATTAGAGGTTGCCAGAAAACATAATATAGAACGGTATTTGCAGGTTTCTACCGACGAGGTTTATGGCTCGCTTGGGGAAAGCGGGTATTTCACGGAAACAACCCTCCTGTCACCTAATTCACCTTATTCGGCGTCCAAAACCTCTGCTGATCACTTGGTTCATGCCTATCATCATACCTTTGGCCTTCCCACACTTATCACACGCTGTTCTAATAATTATGGCCCGTATCAGTTCCCTGAAAAGCTTATCCCGTTGATGATCATCAATGCCCTGAATGATAAACCCCTTCCGGTATATGGGGATGGTCTGAACGTCCGGGATTGGCTTCACGTGAAGGATCACTGCATGGCTGTCGATCTGGTATTGCGAAAAGGCCGAGTGGGAGAGGTTTATAATATCGGCGGGAACAATGAAAAGCAGAACATTGAAATCGTTAAACTCATCCTGAAAGGTCTGAATAAGCCGGAAACCTTGATCCAGTACGTGAAAGACCGTCCGGGTCATGACCGCCGATATGCCATTGATGCAAGCAAGATCAAGAATGAGTTGGGATTTACACCCACTTATACCTTTGAACAGGGTATGGAAGAGACTATTGAATGGTATCTAAGCCACAAGAACTGGTGGGAAAGGATTCTATCGGGTGAATATGAGGAATACTATCGCCAGCAATACGCGAAATAGAGAGGAATGATATGCGAATGAAGATTGAGTCGACTCATCTAAATGATCTTAAA
>CAJXGR010000180.1 GCA_913053665.1 uncultured Spirochaetia bacterium | reverse complement strand
TCTCTTCGGCCTGCTTTACGCTGGATATGCGCGAAGCGGAGACATTCCTCTCCTACGCCGGCTCCGATTGCGGCATTGCCAATGTGAACCTCGGTACTTCCGGAGCAGAAATCGGCGGCGCTTTTGGTGGCGGCGGTGGCGGGAATGCCAAGAAATTCATTCGAGCCATCAAATTTGCTGAAAAACGAGACATTGTTTACTATGAAAGAAACTATGTCCAGTGGAAGTATGATGCAAGTTACCACAAAACTGTTTATGAGCCCAATGCTACTACGAAGGCACCTAAAAAAGGTGCGAATGTAGTGGGTATTCCTGTAGGCCGAGTTCCAATAAGAATTGGTACTCCTGCAGATTCCCATGTATTCTGGAGCATTGATGAGGATAGGCGTATAGAGTTTGTTGATCTCTATGGGCGGAGTGAGGGAAGCACTGACAAAGAGTTTCTCGATAAACCTCCTGCAAATGCTGATCAAAGAGATTCTGGAGCTGTCCGAAAAGCTTATAGAGAGCTTCGGAAAGAACGTGATGCCAAGAAAACTGGTTTGGGCGATGGAAATCGTGACAATGCAGACTTAGATGCCGGTGGGCAGTAAGTCGTGGTTCAATTGGTCATCCATATTGAAGGAAATGGAATGTTGGCTGGTGGCTTAACTTCCACGGTAGGTAGCCCAATGAAAGCTATCTACCGATTGAAAAAATGAATCTAAGGAGAAAAAGGAATGTCAAAGAAAAACGCGTTTTTTCTTGCCCTGTTTCTCTCGTTCATAGTTATTGTTAGCGTTCAGGGTGCTTATGCACAACTGAATGAAGATTATGACCGACGAGAAAGAGCAGTAGACCCTTTTGAAGATGAAGATAATTTACTTCGCAAGAAGAAAATTAAAGAGATCATCAACCGAATTCGTCGGGGGGATCGTACCGTATTAAGATTGGTCGTGTTCGATACTTTTGAAGCCGTTCATGACGAAATTGTTAAACGAGATAAGAATGATGCTCAGAAAAATTACTACGACATTTTAGGTGGTAGAAACTCTCTATCAGCCTATATTGGTGGATTTGATAACCAGGATCCTAAAGTCCGATTAAAATGTATTGGATACTTAGGAGATTGGGTTGACGAAATAGGTCGTTCCACTAAGCAAATTGAAAAAGCTGTAGATAAACGATTAGCCACAAATATTGAAACTCGTAAAGAAGTTCGATATGGTTTTCGTGTTCTTAAGATGAAAATTGTAAGAAGACGAATTCTTTCAGCTGTAAAGAGAGGGGATCAAAAGGTTTTGGTCCGAGTTCCTCCAGAAGAGTACTTACCATTAGTATTCTATGAGCCAAGAATTCGAACTATCTATTTAGGTTCTCCAGGAGCCGTACGAATTAGAAGTATCGTATTGGATCCCGGTGTTGAGCCTGAAACAGGTAACCTTGTAAGTAGCCGTCCTGGACGAGCTCAAGGTTTAGACATTGAAAGACTTTGCTACCAAGGTGTGACACGAGTTGGAGACCTGGGTGAAGTTGCTCAGTGGCTTCAAGACGTAAGACAAAGAGGAACCATAGCCAATGCTGCCGCAACCGGTGGATACGTTGGTGGTGGAGTTGTTGGATCTGGTAAAACAGCTGGCGGAAAAGTTGTTGGTAAAGCCAAAGTCGATTGGAAATGTGTAAAAGCTATTTACACAGGAATTGACAACAAAAGCTTGTTCGTTCGTGAGCATTCTGCTCGAATCTTCTTAAACTATATAAGAGGATATACTGGCGATCCAAACTATCTTGGAAACGTCCAAGGAACAGCAAGATCCATTGCTCCTGAGTTGAGGAAAATGGCTACCAACCCATACTATGTGCGTTTAGCACAAGTGGCTTGGGACAACGTAAAATGGTCAGAATATTCTTATAATGACCGAGTTACCTCTTCAACTAACTATTTATCTTTCGTACAGCATAAACATTATCGAGAATTTGAATATTCTGAAGGATATAATGGAGCTGCTGGTGGACGTGGCGAGTCAAGAGCTTCGGCTGACGAGTCCAGAACAGTTAATACGAAAAGATACTTTACTCTAGACGCCACTTCTTTCCCTGAATGGGGAACAGAAGTTACAGGTAATTACCGAAATGACGTGAAGGAACTCCTTCGAGTCCTCGGTTTAGCCTGGTATATAGACGCTGAGTACATTGTTGAAAGTGAGCCTCCTTCCGTTGAAAGTGCCCGTATTGATACGCTTTTCAACGATAGAGAAAGAGCCGACCGTCCTCGACGACCTGACCGTTCAGATCGCCTTGAAGGTGAGTCCAGTTCTTCTTTCATTGGTGGAGAGCAACGATAATTATTTAATATAATAATCGTATTTTTATTTAAAGGGTAGGCATTTGTCTACCCTTTTTTTATTGGTACTTCAGGAAAATGAATTGACTTTTCGTCAAGCTTGTGTTAATATTGAACTAAGTCAAAGGCTACAAGAGCCGTTGATTATCAATGACATTAAGCTGGAATGAAATGAACTTAGCCAAACAGCAAGAAAATCAAAGTAATCTGCTTGATAAAATAATAAGCCCGATCAAGAGTTCTTTGGATCAGATGGAATCACGCTTTAAAGAATATGTAGTCAGTGAAAACCCAGTGATTCAAGAGATGATCGATTATGTCTTTGCAAAAAAAGGGAAAAGACTCCGTCCAGCCCTCGTATTTATTTCCGCTAACATAAACCAGGATTCCAAGTCACAAAATATTATTGACTTAGCCCTTTGTATTGAACTCATCCATATTGCTACTCTCGTTCACGATGATGTGAATGACAAATCAGACCTGCGTCGAGGCATTGAGACCTACAATAAAAAGTGGGGGAGTACGGCCTCCGTGCTTTTCGGAGACTTCTTATTTGCTAGAGCCTTTGTGATCCTTTCCCAGCTTGGTAATCTAACAATCATACAAAATCTATCCAAAACGACCTCTGAAATCTGTGAAGGGGAAATTATGCAGAATTTCCTGAAGACAGATTATGAAATCACAATTGACCAATACTCACAAATTATACGTTATAAAACAGCATCTCTTATTGCCGAAAGTTGTCGGATAGGAGCTATCATCACTGACCAGAGCGTGAAAGTACAGGATGCTCTTTATAGATTTGGTCTGAACCTGGGGATGGCGTTTCAGATTTACGATGACTATCTCGACTTTAAAGGCGATCAGAGTAAGTTGGGAAAACCTGTACTGAACGACATTATGAATGGCTACATCACATTGCCTATGATCCATTTGTTCAACCAGTTTAGCAATGGGGAGCGTGAAAAGGTCTATGAGTTAATAGAAAAGGATCGTAAGGCAAATAATCTTGACCATATCAAAAGCTTATTGAAAGAATACCAATGTTTAGAGTATTCTCTAAATATGGCTAATGACTATATTTATAAAGCAATCGATATCCTGGACGATATGGAAAACGACGAGCTTCGCCAGTCTCTTAGGCAGGTGGCCAACTTTATAATCCAACGAGACTATTGAGGGTTCATTGAAATACCGGTGGATAGAGAATCCAGAGGCATCTGCTGACTTAGTCTCTAAGGGGGAGCAATTTAACCTGACACCTATTCAGCTTCAGATATTCTCAAGCCGTCAATTGTTGAAGGATGAGGATTTAGAACTTTATATAAACGGATCATTTGAGCCAAGCACGGTTGATGATCTAAAGCTCATGAAAGACCTGGATAAAGCAGTCAATCGAATTACTGAAGCTTTGACCTCATCTGAGAGAATCGTCATCTATGGTGATTACGATGTGGATGGCATCACCAGTTCAGCCCTCCTCTACCAGTTTTTTCAGGTTTATGCCTACTTTCGTAAAGTGAAACTGGATGTTTTCACCCTTCTGCCTGAACGTCTACGGGATGGCTATGGACTCAAGAAAGCAGGGATTGATCGGGCTCTGGAGTTAGAGGCCAATCTAATTATCACTGTGGATAACGGTATTAGCTCTAACGAAGCCATTGAGTACGCTGGACAGTCTGATGTGGATGTTATTGTCATTGATCATCACAGGGTTCCTGATCCTCCTCCTCCCGCTTATGCTATTGTGAACCCCAGACAAAAGGACTGCTTGTATCCTTATAAAGGGTTTTCAGCCGTTGGTTTAGTGTATAAAATTACGGATGCATTAGCCGCTAATCTACTCAGTGATGATGAGAGGATTCGCTTTTTGGAGCGTTATATTGACCTGGTGGCGATTGGTACTTATCAGGATATGTCCCCGCTGACGGGGGAAAATCGTCTCCTCGTGAAAAAGGGGATTGAAGTTATTGACTCTCTCAGACAGTCTAAAGAGACGAATCTTAAGGGGATTAATGAATTATTAAGGGTGACAGGGAGAATCAACGAAAAAGTAAACCATGAAACATTAGGGTTTAGTATTGGGCCAATGATCAATGCCTCAGGAAGGATCAGTAGTCCTGTAAAAGCTTTTAATCTGTTAACCACAAGGAATCATGATGAGGCCAGAGAATTGGCCCTTGAACTTAAGTCCATCAATGACAGGAGAAGGGAATTGACGAGCGCGGCTTTTGAAGAAGCCCTTAAGATCATTGATCAGCAGGGATTAGACCAAAATGCTGTTATTCTATTGCAGTCTGATAAATGGCATCAGGGAATTATCGGACTGATTGCTCAGAGAGTGGGTGATTACTATAAAAGAAGCTGTATTGCTATGTCCAATTATAAGTCAAAGTATTATACAGGCTCAGCAAGAGGCTTTGGCTCCTTTGATATGGGTGGATTGATCAAAGATCTGAAGGAGCATTTTATCTATCATGGAGGGCACAAAAAGGCGGCAGGATTTTCTATTGAGGTCGAAAAAGTCGATACCTTTACAAAGGCTTTATACAATAAATCTAATGAATGGGACGAGGTTGAATCAGTGAGTGACCTAATGATTGATGCCTCCATTGAAGCTAAGGATGTGTGTGATAAACTAGTAAAAGAAATCTCTCTTTTTGAACCCTTTGGAGAAGCCAACCCAGAACCTATCTTTGGACTTTATAATGTCAAGATTGTTGATATAAAAAGGTCCAAGAGGGGTTTGGATAGTCTTATTTCTGTGTCACAAAATGATGTGGCCCTCAATTTAGTAGCATTCAACGAGACCACCTATTTAGATGACTTCAGCCCAGGGGAAGAGGTTGATGTTGCCATGTATCTCAACTCTAATAGAGGGATGACGGGTGGTCGGATTATTGATATGAAACGAAATCAGTAAAAATGTATTTTAAACGACAAGCGGTACAAAATAAAACAGATTTGGATGATCTCATTGTGTTTGATTATTTAGGTCTTAATGGATTAACCATAATGATTATGAATTGTCATGGTGAGCCCTTCGACAGGCCGAGAGAGACATTGTAAGATAGAAAAACGTATTGGCAGATGCATTGTCATGGAGGTTCTAGATGATTAATAATTCACAAAACAGTGTAATACTTGTGGTGGATGATACCCCTAAAAACATCCAGGTTCTTGGGAAAATACTGGAAGAGAAGGAATATGAGATCATTGTGGCTCAAAGCGGTCAACAGGCCTTGAAGGTGGTAGAAAAAATTCTCCCGGATCTTATTCTACTGGACGTGATGATGCCTGAAATCGATGGGTTTGAGGTCTGTAAACGTCTGAAGAACGATTCAAGGACTAAAAGTATACCCATCATCTTTCTCACTGCCAAGATTGAAATTGAAGATGTGATAAAAGGTTTTGATCTGGGTGCTGTGGACTATATCACGAAACCCTTTAACCCAAAGGAGTTGCTCAGACGGGTGGAAACCCATTTAGAACTCAGGAAAAAGTCTGAGAACCTTGAACGGAGCAATCGAAACAATAGAGAATTGGTTCATATTTTATGTCATGATCTGACCAATCCTGTGAGTTTCATTGATGGTGTTTTACAGCTTTGCGACCAGGACCCATCTATTTTTCAGGAGATGAGAAAAGGCCTATGGACTGCTGTCAATAACAGTTTGGATATCATTAGACAGGTAAAAAAAATGCAGGCTCTGGCAGAAGGGAAATATGATTTGGAATTAGAACCCATCTTTCTGAAACTTCATTTTGAAGAGTCGATCCAAATACTAAAGCCGAAACTGATCGATAAAAACCTTGAGATAGTCATAGATATAGACGATGACTTAAAAGTGGTTGTGGAAAGAACATCCTTCAGTAACTCTGTTATAAATAATCTTTTAACCAATGCTATCAAATTCTCTTACCCCAACACAAAAATCCATGTATCAGCGGTTCATGAGAGAGATCAGGTCACTCTTTCGATCAAGGATGAGGGTATGGGGATCCCCAAAGATTTACTCAATGATCTTTTCAGCGTAAATAAATCAACGACACGCCCTGGAACTGAGGGTGAAGAAGGAACAGGCTTTGGTATGCCTCTCGTTCACAGGTTCATAAACGCTTATGGCGGCAGTATAGAAATACTCTCCGAGGAAAAGTCCGAGGACTCTGATGACCATGGGACTCAAGTCAATATAAGGTTAAAAGGATTGATACAATGAGTTTAAAAGATTTTCATATTCTTTTTGTTGATGATGATCATCGCCATCTAGAGCTCCTGGAAAAGACTTTGGGCCAATTGGAGATCCTGGATGTCCACCTGTCCATCCAAAAAGCTGAAAGCTATGATCAATCC
>CAJXGR010000179.1 GCA_913053665.1 uncultured Spirochaetia bacterium | reverse complement strand
AAATTAATATTTACCTCTGTGTCTCTGTGGCAAACAAGTCTTATTTTTTTACCCTGAAGTAAACTTGCACTCGTTATAGGGATTTCTATTGACTTCTCCAGTTATTTTTAGTATTCTCATAGTCAAAATTAGTCAGTAGGATCATTTTATAATGCCCATAGAAAAAACCTTTTCAATTATTAAGCCTGAAGCCGTCAAGAATAAAATATCCGGTAAAATCATATCGATGTTTGAGGATAATGGATTCACTATTTTGGCTCAAAAGAAAATATCTATGACTCAGGATCAAGCCCGTCATTTTTATGCCGTTCACAAAGATAGACCTTTTTACAACGATCTGGTGAAGTTTATGACCTCCGGACCGGTGATCGTCCAGGTCCTGGAGAAGGAAAACGCCATTGCGGACAATCGAAGTCTCATGGGGGCGACCAACCCATCAGAAGCCGCTGAGGGTACAATAAGAAAGGATTACGGGACTAATGTGGAAGCCAACGCTGTTCATGGCTCGGATGCACCGGATACGGCTCAAAGTGAAATAGCTTTTTTC
This sequence comes from uncultured Spirochaetia bacterium, assembly GCA_913053665.1. Taxonomy (GTDB): domain Bacteria; phylum Spirochaetota; class UBA6919; order UBA6919; family UBA6919; genus CAJXGR01. The sequence goes on along the minus strand of CAJXGR010000179.1, from coordinate 6,130 downwards.
TTTAGTGGACTTGAGTTCACAGGATGATTTACCCTGAATCCAATGTGGGAGGTTAAAATTGAGTGATCCAAGATCTATTCTCACTCGTGATTATGGCACCATCAACTGTCGTATTGACAAAGAGTTGCAGAAAAACAATTCCCTAACGGAGCGTGGAATCTTTCTTGTCGAGGTGGAGGATGGCGTAACCTGGGGCTATGACGAGGAGTTTTACGAGTATCAAGACGACAACTCCATTTCTCGTAAGCAAAATAACTCTTTTTGATCTAAATATCTGTTGTTTTTTTAACACACTCGCCCGACCGCTTTAATTTCCTTCTAGCAAGTCATTACATAATATTATCTGCCAAGGAATGCAAATATTACATTCTTCCCCTGAATGGAAAATCTCAAAACCCGTCTAAATGGATCGAAAACTGTCCCATCATCCATCACTTGTTCTCAATGTGACTGTCTCTGTAAATCCCAACAATCATGATTAACATTCTTATAAATCAATAAAACACAATTCTTCAATGATCTGGCATATAATTTGCGTCTATTGTAAGCAAGTAAGAGAAATTAGGAATTGTGGCATGAGAGGCCAAGACCATTTCAGACCCTTAAAAGGAGGAATCAGATGTATCGTAAAGGGTTAATAGTCAGTATCTTAACTTGTATCGCCCTGCTATTGGCAGAAAGCATCCTGTTTGTTTATTTGATGAATGATAATCACAATAACTTGTTAAAGTACAAGGAAATAAAAAGACAAGCCAAGGATTTACAAGCCATCAGTAATAAAGTCTTGATCCCTGAAGTCAAGAATCATGGGAATTATTTTATCTTTATCCATAAAATAAAAGTCCATAATAAAGTCATTATTTATGTGGAGAAACTCTCAAAGACCGAAACCTACAGAGCGTTAGAACCTCATAAGAATCCATCTGGCGACTTGCAACGGGTTTTATTTCGGAAGGATAGGACAAAAAGAGAGATACCATTAATCGATAAAGAGTTGTGAGTAAATCATTTCCCTGTCTTTTGTAAAGTCCATGTCTTTTGTGGCAGGCTCACCCGATATTGTCTCTATAAAGCGATGGAGAGTTGAGATAATATAGAAGGTGTCCAGATTGAACCAGCGATTCCCTGAACTGAGGGAGAGGGTCACCAGATTATCAGCAAACTCTTTGACGCATTTCATGGATAGGCCGTTTCCTTCTGCTATAAAGGGATGTTTGTCATCAACCCACTTGTTGGATTTGAAGTTCAATGCCAAAATATGAATACACGATAACATACCCAGATACGATCGGTAGTCTTGATTTCCCTCTTTGATCGCCTTGAAAACAGCCTGGGCCGTGGGGTCATTAAATTTTGGGATGGCCTCACACACATAGACCTGACCACTTATCCCACGCAATTTTTTGGCCTCAGCAGTTAGAAAGTCTGTACAGGACAAGACTCGGATGTTTTCCAATTGATTCATATTCGTGAAGATATGTTCACGTCTCCATTGGCTATACTTCTCAGCAATATACTTTGTGACAAAGACATTGGATGAGACCCCTTCCCGTGAAATCCCTTCCACCCGTTTCGCTATGTTGATATCATAACTCACCCATTTTTCTGATTCGCCAACTCTTGCCATATCACCCACATGGAGACCAAAGGATATTTCCCGTGGGGGACGATGATTCAAGATCTTCTTGACGGTGTAAGCAGACATCAGCCAGTAAAGCTTGAAGGTGTAGACGAACGCTAAGGCTGTGAAGATGTCCTGGTCGATATCCACTATCTTTTTCATGATTAAAAGCTCATCACCCGTGGTTTCCCTCAAAAGGGAGTGTCGTTCTTCCTTCCAGCCAATCTCATAGGCGAACTTGAGGGCGGCTGTTCCGGCAAAGTAGAAGGATTGGATGTACTTGGCGTAATCGTCGGGACTCACTTCGGTAGCCACTTCCGAGCTTCCAACTAGATCACAGAATATAATGATATACTGACTGGTAGACATGTTAACACCTTACAACAGGTTTCAAATCTAAAAGACTTTGAGCATAGACCACACATTAGTAATCTACATATCACATTACGTCTTAATGAGTCCTATTTTTTAACAGGAAATACAAAAATATTATAAATAAATAAATAAAGGTTGAAAAAAATGATTATCATTGAAAAATGTTCTCTCTCTAAATCTTGGAAGAACAATCAATATGTTATGTTTAAACTTATGGTAGTGGTAAATATGAACTGATACTTTCGTAGGGGCAAACCTGTTGTTTGCCCTAGAAGAGGATAGACACATAGGTCTATCCCTTGTCACCTGTAGAGACGCATGGCCATGCGTCTCTACAGGTGACAAGTTTTATAACGGGACAATGTAAAATCAGTTTGGTATACTTAAACTACTGCTAATTGACAAATAATTGGAAACTTATGAAAATAAAGACCTTTATTGGCCTATGGATTCTTCTCTTGATAGTTCTAATGTCCTGTTCCAATAAGACTAAAACTACAATACGAGTTGGCTCAATACCTGGAGAGGATCGTCAGAAAGCGATCAAACGTCTTAGCCCTCTCATAAAGTATCTTGGCAAAGAACTTAAAACACCTTGCACCCTGGTTATTCCGGATAGTTATTCCCATGCGTTAAAGCTTTTTCATGAAGGAAAGCTTGATCTAGTAAACTTTGAAGGGTTTTCTTTCGTAAAGGCTTATACATCTAGTCAGGCTGTCCCGTTGGTTATGAGAAAGGTTGATAGCCAATTCGTCAGCTATTTTATCAAAAAGGCGGATCACTTGGGCGAAAACATCACAGACTTTAAGGGGCAAACACTTTCATTCTCGTCCAGGTTGTCAACAGCAGGTCATTTAATGGCTCGCCATTACTTGAAAAAACAGGGTATTGTCCCTGAGACTTTCTTCAAAAAGGTTTTATACTCCGGAAGCCATGATAAGACAGCTTATTGGGTGAGAGATGGAAAGGTAGATCTGGGAGCCATGAACTCTCTAATTTTTGATAGAATGGTGAGAGATGGACTTTTGCAGAAACAGAATCTTAAAGTAATATTTACGACCCCTCCCTATTCGGATAATATCTGGGTTGTCCATCCAAACATTAATCCTTCTTTAAGGATGAAACTGAAAAACGCTTTTTTACATCTGTCCGTCAAAAACGCCTCACACAAAAAGATATTGGATGGACTCAGCGCTAAACACTATATAGAAGCCAGTGTAGAGAATTATGAAAAGCTTACAAAGACCATCAACAATCTGAGACTCCTGCAGTTAACGGAAAAAAACACGGGTAAAAAACCTTTAATCTTTGGTATACACCCCTATATTTCTACAACAGAGATATTTATGCGTTTTACACCTCTTGCAAACTATATAAGTCAAAAAGTGGGCCGACCCGTTATTATCAAAATAAGCAGTAGTTATGATAATCACATTGATCTTGTTGGTAAGGACAAATTGGACATTGCCTACATTGGGCCAGCGTCCTACATCAAAATGGTGAATAAATACGGAAAGAAAAGACTTCTAGCCAGCTTTGAAGTCAACAATAAAACGTATTCTCAGGGTAAGATTATCGTTCAAAAATATAGCCCCATAAAATCCATTTCTGATCTCATAGGAAAGCGTTTTGCTTTTGTAAACAAAGACTCCACCATGGGTCATGTCGTTCCTAGGGCTATGCTTATCCAGTCAGGAGTGACGCTAGGTAATCTTCGTTCCATACAGTTTTTAGGGACTCACAATGATGTTGCCCTGGCCGTTCTCGTGGGAGATTTTGATGCCGGCGCTGTCGAGGAAGAAGTGTTCAACAAATATAAATGGCAGGGACTCAAAGCTCTTACAACCACTCCATCTATCTATGAGCATCTCTTTGTTGCCAATCCCAAGCTTTCGCCTAAGACCATTAAACTTCTAAGAAAAACTCTCTTAAGCCTGAAAAATAGTGATGAAGGGAAGTCTATTTTAACGGGAATCAAAAAGAATACAACTGCTCTAATTATTGTTAAGGATAGAAATTATGATAAATTACGTGGCATCCTATCAGTCCTTAGAAAAAAGGGGATTCAATAATGTTGATCAGTAAACGTAAATATTTCTATACAATCCTGGTTTTTATGACTATTTTAATCGTATTTTTGGTTATTGTGGATTTTCTTATCATAAGCCAGCAAAAAGATATGATATTTGATAACTTTAAGAAACACGCTTCTCGAGAGGCTGATCTTGTGAGAACAGCTCTCAAAGAGGCTATGATTCGAAGAAAATATTCACGCATTGAGGAGTTTTTATCAGCCTGGAGTAAGGGACACGACAATATTGTTGAAATCACTGCTATGACTCCAAATAACTCTATATTATTCAGTTACATGCGGCCAAACCCGGTAGAGCGTCAACTTACCACACGAAGGGTTATTGAGCATTCAGGAAAAGTTCTACTCATCGTCTATACAACTCTTGATCTTGATCCTGAGGAGCAAATGTTGGAGATGCTCACTCAGAAGCTTGTTATAGGATCTATATTATTTACCTTGCTTCTTGGAGTCATACTATGGGCCGCTATAAAGAAATTGGCGATCAACCCTCTGAATAAAGAGATTATTATGCGAAGAGATGCACAACATGATTTAATAGACGCGATAAAAGAACTGAATGACATCCGGTTTACTCTGGATGAACATGCCATTGTAGTCATTACTGATGCCGAGGGCCAAATAACTTATGCTAATGACAAGTTCTGTAAAATTGCTAAATATTCAAGAGAGGAGTTATTAGGTCAAGATCATCGTATTGTCAACTCAGGCCACCACCCCAAAGAGTTTTTCAGTAATCTGTGGACTACGATTCAAAATGGAAGGGTTTGGAAGGGTATTATTAAAAATAAAGCAAAAGATGGCTCCTGCTACTGGGTGGACTCAACAATTGTACCATTTGTAGGTAGTGAAGGCAAGCCCTATCAATATGTGGCCATTCGTACAGATGTCACAGAGCAGATGGAAGCTGAGAAAAAATTGAAGGAGTATACTCTGGAACTTGAACAGTTCAATCATTTAGCTGTTGGCCGTGAGCTGACTATGATTGATCTGAAGAAACAAATCAATCAGCTTTTAGGAGAACTGAATCGTCAGCCTGGGTATGATATTGTCGAGGGATAGTATTTCCTAGCTGAAAGACCCAATTGACTAGGGACAAAAAAAGATACCAGGATTCTGGTAAATTATTTATATTTAATCTTACATAAGGAGGTCATCACATTGGCTAAAATACTTGTTATAGACGACTCCAGCTTTCAGCGAAAAATCCTTCGGGATATCCTGGAATCAGACTCTCATAGCGTCATTGAAGCATTCGATGGTGAAAAGGGTTTAGAAATGATAATGGATGAAAAACCCAATCTCATCCTCTTGGATCATACCATGCCGGAAATGACAGGTCGTGAACTACTGCACAACATTAAGGATAAGGAAATTGGTATCCCAATAATCATGATTACAGCAGATATTCAGGAAAGTTCTCGTGATAAAAGCCTGGAATTAGGGGCTATAGCATTTATTGGAAAACCTGTGGATGAAAATGAGCTAAAAAAACTCATTCAAGAATACTGTTAAGGAATATTCATGGAACTTACGTCAGAGCAGGATGATATCCTTAAAGAGCTTCTTAATATCGGGATAGGTAAAGCTGTCAGTACCCTCAACACAATGGTTCAGTCACATATTCAAATGTCTATTCCATCCATCAAAATCATGTCTTTTCAGCAGCTGATCCATGAAAATCATAATATGGGCGATGAAATGTTATCGACCGTTCAGATGGACTTTAAAGGGGAATTTTCAGGATTGGCAGGACTCATTTTCCCTAGAGAAAGTGCCTTAAAGCTTGTTGATGCTATTACTGGCCAGAATCCACTGGATTCTGAGTTCGACGAAATGAAGGTTGGCACCCTCACTGAAGTGGGAAATATTGTATTGAACTCCGTAATGGGAAGTATTTCCAATGTCTTGAAGGGTCACTTTGTTTATTCCATCCCACAGTATGTTGAAAATACAATGGGCAAACTGTTCAAGCTAAGTACAGCCTTTGAACAGATTGTTTTATTGGTTGAGGCAAAGTTCACCATAGAAAAGCTTAAAAT
>CAJXGR010000178.1 GCA_913053665.1 uncultured Spirochaetia bacterium | reverse complement strand
TTCTTTTTTGACAGGATGTGCAAGATTCAATGAAATGAGAAGTGGATTATCCTGTAATTATATCGTAGGAGTCTCAAAAACGGGAAACTATTTTTTTAGGTGGTGTCCTACTAAACTTTTGTTTTTCAATCTCCTATAGAACAGCTTGATCGGTTATTTTATAAATACATAACTGTAATCATGCTGTTGATTACAGCTAATTGGTGTATAACTTATATGGAAATTAAACTAGTCTTTATCTTTTTATAAACTATCAACATAGATAGCCTACAGTTCTTATAAACCTCTTTGGAAAGGAGAATCAAAAAGAATGTCTCTAATATTCTTTTCAGCGAAGGATTCATAAACAAAAGTTTAGTAGGACACCACCGATGAAGTGAAAAAAACTTTTATGTAGATAGATTTCCTAAACCCCTAGTAAAGACTAAACCTGACAGTTATTTACTGGGGACATGAATCAACTTTAAGCGACCTTTTCCAGGTCATGCCTAAACTCACGAACGATCAATGGGTCTGGCAGTGTAAGGAACTTGTATAGAGACTTCTGTACCTTTTGAGATCCTGGAGTCAATGGTCAATTTGCCCTTCAGCTCATGGACAAGGTTTTCGATGATCTCAAGACCATAGGAGTTTTCTTTGCTCTGTTCATTGTAATGGAAGCCGCAGCCATCATCTTTCACGATGAGTTTAATCCCTTGATCCTCATATTTAATGATGATGTCGACACTTGAAGCACGGGAATGCTTTATAATATTGTTTAAAAGCTCGGAATAGATGTCCAGGAAGCCTTGAGCGATCTCCGGGCTGATCTTGAGGTATTGATGATCTTCATCTTTTTGAAGGTCATAATGAATGTCCTGGACGACGAGGTTCATTTCGGCCTGTAACCTTAACTCTGAGACTATTTTCCCCAGAGTGCATTCTTTATAATTGATAATGAATAATATGTTTTTACTCTCTGAACTACAGTGACTTAACAGCTTTTCAGCTGAATACAAGGAGTCTATTGGATTATCTTTTCTCCTCATATAGTTCAAGATCAGGTTTCGACCAGCTTCTAGCTTGTTTTTCAAGGAGTTGTGAATCTTGACATTCAGCCTGGAAAACTCTTTCTCCAACTGACTATTCAAGTCTTTTTCGACTTCCAGCTGCTGAACGGTCTTTTTAAGGCTTTCTCTACTCGACTGAAGTCTTTCCTCCGCCAGTTTACGCTGTTGAATGTCTCTCAGGATCATTAACAAAGCGGCTTCCCCCTTCCAGTCAATACGAACCCCATTGGACTCCACCCATATCAATAATCCATCCTTTGATCGAACTCGTGTCTCGGCTGATGAGACCATGGGATCGTCCATTTGACTAATATATTTGCGTAAATCCCCTTCCTTTCCATTGAAGTGGATAAAATCCCCAAGACTTAACAAGGGAATCTCCTCTTCTGAATAACCAAACAACTCTTTGGTCTTATGGTTGGCAAAGACTATTTTATCCTTCTGGATGATTAAAATAGGGTCGTTGGCACTGTCAATCAGTTTTTGATACTCCTCCTTTTGATACCTGATCTCTCCGGCATACTCTTTCAAACGGATATGAGCCTCAAAATGCTTCACAAACGTTGTGTTAATAAAGGTAAATAGACTGATCAGAAGGGGTGTGAACGTGTCCATCGCGATATTCCCCTCATTATACAGGAGAACTGATGCCGCCAGTATACTGATGATCGTAATAAACGTTATACTAATACTTAAGCTATACTTATGACGGCTAGTAAAATAGGCTATCAACCCCGTAGAAATCACTAAAAGGATGGCTAAGTACAGATCTTCTCTTATTTCAGTGAGAAAATCGTTATTGAGAAAGTCATTGATGAACGTAGCATGCAAGTGAAGACCCACTTCCTTTGGGTCATAGTAGGTAGGCGTCCGGTTGATAAGCCCTGAGGCAATGCTGCCCATCAAGATGATCTTTCCCTTGAATCTTTCAGGCAGATGACTTTGTATTAATTCTTCCGAAAAGCCCTGAAAACCATGGGGATCATGAGCTTTGACCTTTTGGATCATCTCCTGAAGGGCTGATACGTTTCTATAGACTTCCTTTAGAGTCATATTCTTCTCAGGATATAACTTATTATACTTATTATAGATAGCCTTCAGTTGGTCGTATACACGCATAAGGTTCATGAAGTAATAATCTTTATAAATATTGTTTGACCCGTAAAACTTGAGTCTCAACAATCCTTTGGAGTTGAGTGGAATGGATCTACCCTTAAATTGAACAGCGTTATCCTTGAAAGACACTCGATTCTCGTTGAAAAGGCGGGATAATACGGCCAGTCCAAAAGAAGGGTAATAGTGGCCTGAATAGCGGAATAAAGGGGAAAGGTGTCTAAAAATCTGATCAGAGTCTGGTTTAAGATTCACGGCACCAAGTCTGGATGTACTGGAACAGATTTCAGAAATGGGTAGCTCTGCTTTATAATAATTACTTGTCTTTAAACTCTTTTGATTGCTTTGAACGGCAAAGGGTAATAGCTCAGCTTTCACGGGGTCTGAATCAGTGATGCCCTCTTGAGAAGCTGTTTTATTCATATCACCTTCATGTTGGAGAAATTGAAAGGCAAGGACAATGTTATCAGAAGCTTTTAGACTCTTGCAAAAGGCTTGGTCGTCATTGATTTCCTTAGTGTTGTACACGGATTTTTCAGTAAAGAAGAAGTTAAGACCAATGACTTTGGCTTCTGAAAGCTGAAGGAAGCGGATGATCTTTCCTATAGCTTGTCTCTTCCATGGCCAGCCCATTTTATATTCTTTACTCGCCTCATTAAGATCCTCTTGGCTAAGCATTACGTAGACAATATCTTTAGTGATAGAAGGGGGTTTATAGGATAAATGTAAAGCGATCAAATCACTTACCTGATTGTCGTATATCCGGAGCTTACCCTGGAAGTAAAGTATGGATAAGGCAACAGGTATCAAGAGTGAGCTAAAAAGCTTTATGAGTGTGAGCAAGGGAGAACTTTTCTTTTGCAAACCTGAACTCTGTAATGGATTATTTTATATCAGACGAATGAATGATTTGATTAAATCGTTTTGTCCTAACTCTTTTAATGGATGCTAATTGTCGTCCTTTAATAGCCTTCCGTTTGGCTTGACGATCCACCTGATCTGCTCGGACATTGAGATCCCCGTGTCCCCCGCCTCCCACTTTCAGCTTCCTTAGGACAGAGCTTAAGGCTCTTGGATTGTATCCTGCTCTGACAAGAAGTTCTACTGCTTGAAGATCGGCCTCTTTTTCCTTAGCCGAGTTGTATCCGTTTATAACGTAGTCTCTGACTTCGGAAATAATGTCCCCAAAGATATTTGTAAGCCTCCCTAAACTTCTCTCACTGGATAGCGTAGTTCTGGAAGCAATTTCAGCCAGCTCGGATACGGCTTTGGTTTTTCTATACTCCTCTATACTCCTCTATAGACTTTGTAGGATGCTTCAGTACGATATGACTGATCTCATGGGCTAAAACACCGGCTAGCTCATCTTCGTTTTCACATAACTTGATCAATCCTGTTGTGATAAAGATAAAACCGCTGGGAACAGCGTAAGCATTAACCCTCTTGGATTTAGCCACCACAAATCGATAACCCTGATAGGTCCCGGGACGATCCGATGCTTTCACCAGCGTGTGTCCGACTTTGCTGATGTAGTCGTCCAACGGGGTGTTTTCATCTTCGCTGTAAAGATCGATCCTGGTCTCCGTGATCAGAAAGGCCGCGACAGACCGGCCGATAAAGTATTCTTCCTTGGGTGTGAACTCATGATCATAGTCTTTTAAGAGTTGAGTGAGGGCTTCACCAGCCTCTAAACCGCCCAGAATGAGATTCTGATTCCTCATAAGGTGACCTGGATTGATACAGTGAGTAATGATTGCGACTGAAACACCTATCAGTAAAAAGAACAGGTATATTTTTATTTCCCCTATGCGTAATTTCATTTTAACCTCCTAGTTATCCTCAAAATCCGGGCTGAACTCACCCACATGCCCCTTTTTCCGCCATTTCCTGTGGAGACCTGAAGCGTTGTACTTTTCCCCTCTTCGCTCGATCCGATCTACCAGATCGAATCTCATACCTCTATTTTTCTTTTTATATCGCCTCTCGATGTCTTTTGTAAAGCTTTTCGCTGTACTGCTGGAACTAGAGTATTTGCGTTTAAACCTCTTGGTGCCAATAATGATATCATCCTTTTTGGTGAGTCCTTTTGTGCCAGCCGCCATTTCATCTCTTTCGCTAAACCCCTTGGCACCAGCCGTTACCTCGTTATCTTCACTAAACTTACTGGCCTTCCTGCTTTTCAGGGATTTTCTTTTACTTAAGTTTTCCTTTTGACGTTTAAAGGTTTTTTTATCGATCAGGGCGTCTTGATGGATATAACCCTTCACGTTTCTTGAAAGGACCTTGACGTGAATCCATTTCTCTGAGGCTCCTAAAACCCTGACCTTATCGCCAAAAGGTACTCTATAAATGATCCTGGAGTAAGCAGAGGCTTTAAAGAAAACCCGGGCATGTTGATAGGTCACAAGAAAGTCTTTATTTTTATCTTTTGCCAACATAAAAACGGACATCAACAATAATATTAAAGTGAAAGCAAGCTTTTTCATGAGTAAAGCCTCCTTAAGTTTCCTGATACTAAAGTAATACAAAAAAGATAAAAAGGGTATCTGCAACGCCTACAAATCACAAAATCCAGGAAGTCATTAGAAGTTAGATCGTCTTCTACCTGTCAGTCCTGTCAAATAACTGCCTGTAGGGGGCGACCCGCCGGGTCGCCCCCTACAGGCTAGAGTTTATTGGATGTGCTAAAACCACAAATAAAATCTATTAAGAAAATATATGTTATGTTTAAGTTATTCTTAAGCATTTATCAGATTTTATCTTAAAAACTATGCTTCGCATAAGGGCATATCCATTCAATTTTAATAGCTTAATATATAAGAAAAGGAGAACCTCATGTTCTTGAAAAAATTGGCATTCATCATCATCATACTGATCGAATTACATACAGTAAACCTATTCTCCACCGACTCAGACAGGCTAAAAATAAAACATCCCATTACCATTAAGGCAGGTGTCCCCTTCAGTTGGGGATATTGGGGAGATGACTTTAATCTTCTCGTGCCTTACGTGGGGGTTGCGTGGAGATCAGGATACCTTCTTGGGAGTAAGACATGGATCTCAGAGTTTGAGGTGGGTTATTTTGCCCGAAAAGCTAAAACCAACGGCCCCCTGGATTCTAAGGTGATCCCCTCTCCAACAGGCGATTTATCTACTACTTTTCATGCTTTTCCCATTACGGTGAGTTTAGTCCGTCCCATTAACTTAAGCAATAGTATCGAACTGACACCCAAGTTTGGAACAGGTATCATGATCACTTATGTCAAATCGACCAATCCAGAAGATGGTTTTATATCATTCTTTATTCTAAAGCCTGGCTTGGACATCCGCATAAGATTAAGTGATTCACTCGCCCTCACATTGGATAATTTCCTGATCATTTCTTTCGATGATGAACTCACTTATTACTATATCCCAAGTCTTGGGATCAGTCTAAGTTTCTGATCATTCGCAGTGAGGTCGTTATGAACCTGAATAACTTGAAGAATGGAATCTCCCTCGCATTCTTTTGCCAATTTGGTATCTTTCTCCTGAATTGAGTAAAAATGCAAGGAGTAGGATTTATGAAAGGGAAGAAGCAGATTGTTCTGTTCGTTATAATGATGATTTTATCTAGTTTGTATGAGAACATTTACAGTTCATTAAACCTGGAACTCATGGGGCCAACCTATGCCAAAAGACCTTCTGATGTGGATACCACCAGGGTCACCAGCGCGACCGGTCTGGGCTTGGCCATTGGGATCGATCTTGTGAACAGCCGTGACGTCACCTTGCAATTGCGAGGGGATATAAGTTATTACGACTTCGCCAGAAACAATTCCAGCAGTCAAGCCATGTTTCCAGCTTTCTTTGGCTTTCGAGTGCTTTTGGGAGACCCAAGTCTCACCCCCTGGTTTCTCCCGTTTATGGAAAGCGGCTATGAGATCAGGTTTAAAGACAATTTTAATAATCAGAAGGGTCAGGATCATGGATTCGTTCTGGGGGGTGGGAGTGAGTTTTATCTCACTGAAGAAGTGTATTTTGGGATCCACTTCAGATATCACGTGTTTAGGAGTAGTTTTATATCTATCGGCCCAATAATCGGTTACAGGTTCAATTAGAGCTAGTGATAATCCTCTGTAGGTCACCCCGCCTCTACAGAGGATTTGGACAAACCTGTCAATCATTAGTTGAGCACTACCCACTTAAAAGGAGATGTTTCATGAAAGTTTATATTACGACGATACTCTCTATTTTGATGTTTTGGATGGCTCAGCCGGCATTTGCTGATTACTGGAATCAGAGGAACTTCCTGATGGGTGAACGAGCGGCGATGATGGGAGGTGCTTATACGGCCCTTTCAGAAGACCTTTCCGGGACTTTTTACAATCCGGCAGGCCTGGCTTTTGTGGAGGAGACATCCATCTCCATGGCGGCGAGTGTGTATCAATATAGTAATTACCAGCGAACGGATATTAGAGCCAGTGCATCCAGTGATCTGGATGGGAACTACGAGCGATTTAATCTGATACCCTCCACCTTTGGGATCAACTATG
>CAJXGR010000177.1 GCA_913053665.1 uncultured Spirochaetia bacterium | reverse complement strand
CTTTGACTTAAGTTCAAAGAATGCTACTCTAATGCGATAGGTTTTATAGCCATCGATTCCAACAGATCCACTTCCCCCACCAATGTCCCACATGAGCAAATTAGCTTTTAGATTCAGTTCCTGAAGGCTCAAATGACGTTTATAGGATTTAGTGATCATACCTGAGTCTTTCTGAAACTCAGACTCCTTTGACATAAGGTCTCTAAGGTCAAACTTCCTTTCAATCAAGAGGACATAAGGCATATAGGGATCAATATCAGTATGAGACACTAAAAAATCATCAATATCTATTATTTCAATGGATTCATCCATATATCCCAGTTTCGATGCGAGAGTAACAGTGTATTGATGGGGATCCATATAAAGGAGCATTTCCCTGAGTTTGGCTAGAGTAAACTTGTCAGACAGTACCAGCGTGTGTCTTTTGATCAGAAAACGACTTAAGTCGATACTCTTTCGTCCGTGGAGGCTGACAACATCTATATCTTGTTCTGCTAAAGCCAATTTCCTTATCAAATAATCTTTACAGGATTCGTTGCCTATAATTTCTACGTCTGAATCTACCTTAAAACCGTCGATTGATTGTATTATCCTGTCTAATAAAACGGTTGCCCCTGAATAGAACATGGGATTCCCTGTCACTACGTAAAGTAGTCTTATAGTTCTATCTACTTTCAGTGATTCAATGATCCCTCCGAGGATATCGGAGAAGGATCCGGTTATAATCTTCTTTGAGTCAATAGACCAATACTTTTCATTTTCTTTATTAGATAGATAATTCTTATCAGTAAAGATAAAATCAAAGCTCTTAAAGTCTATTCTATCAGCCAATTCTTTCACGGAATAGTCTGTCATGCCGCTTCCGGCAATAGTTAGCATGTTTTATCCTAAAATATTCATTCCTTAAAACAGTATAACTTCAAGTTATATCAAAATTAGCATGGTAAGTTTTTCTTTTGCCGTCTGTCATAACGGTATGGGCTTTTGTTAAAATCATACTCGTTTCCTTTTTGAAAGAGTGTATCCACTCCCCAAGAGTACTAACGGCCTTTTCAGTCACTATTTCATGGAGCAAGTTTTTGTATTCACCAGTCTCATCAAAGTCCAATAGGGTTAACTCTAGCTCTTTCATTGTGCTAAAGTCCTTACCATGAATCTTACCCTTCAATTCATCCTTTTGTTCAACGATCCATCCAATAACCTCATCAAAATTAATCCAGCCATGTTTATTGTGGGTATTCTTAAAACCCTGTGCCAATTTGGCCATCTTACCTATATTCGCCACAAAATACACTTCAGTAAAGGAAGTATCGATTAATCTCTTAACCGATTCATATATAAAATTACCAATCTCAATATAACACTCCTCTTGAACATGGATATAAGTCTTAGCAAAGGCTAAAGAGGTGTTACCAAGGGTAAATACAATAGAACGTAACCCCAAAGCATTGGCTACACCAATTTCAGCCTCAATGCTGTCAATATAAGCACTGGCTGAAACAGGCTTTACTATACCTTTTGTCCCTAAAATAGACAGACCCCCCAAGACGCCAACCTTCTCATTGGCTGTGTCTTTCGCGATAATAGCCCCATTCTCAATCTGAATAACGCAATACAAGGACTTTTCAAGGTTTTTATATTGAGTAGCATCCTCCACAGCTCTTTCAATCATCCTTAAGGGGACCGGATTGATAGCAGGGTAGCCAACTTCTGCTTTGAGTCCTTTTTTAGTTACAACCCCAACCCCATAACCAGCGTAGACAAGCATATTAAACTTATCGATCTCAATAATACAGGGCTGATGGTCAATACTATTGATCTGATCTTCTAATAAGTCCTTTTGATCAGAGAGATAGCATATTAGCCTACATCCTTTAGTAACGTCAAAGTCATCATTATTCGTTTTAATCGTTGAAGTCCTGATCACTTCGGCCTTCACAAGAATATCTTCTACTATAATCTCGGCAATATCTCCACTGGGCAGAACCACAGGGCATTTATAAAGATCCATACCTTCAATATACTTTACCAACGCAGATTGAACTATAGCCGTAGCGTGAGTGCCTGTTGTATAACCGTATTTCAGCTTGGTCGGATTTAATTTCATAGGTCAACAGTATAAAATGATAACGCTCTGTCGGACTGGAAAGTCCGACCTACAGGCTTTTTTAGAGAGAGTCCATCTATCTGTAGATCGAATTCTTATGCTTCGAACTCACGTTGATTAAACTAATTGAGACGTGTTTAACTCCTGTCCAGTTCACTACTTTCTTCAGAGTTTCTTCAGGCTATGGGATAGTTGAACGTGTTGGAGAGCAATGGATTGGTGTTGATATAGAAATGGTATCCAGAGTGTTCAGGAACAGGTTATGAGAAAGAAAATACTCAAAGGCTTGGTGGTTCTCCTTGTGGGATACATGATTATCCGATATATCATCCCCCCACCCGTGCTCATTGAAGAGATCCCATTCTCGAAGGCGATTTATGACCGGACGGGCCATCTCCTACGTCTCACCCTGTCCTCTGACGATAAGTATCGGCTTAAAGTCCCGTTGGAGGATGTCTCCTCACAATTGGTGGAAGCCATCCTTCTTCAGGAAGATCAATACTTCTACTGGCATTTTGGGGTGAATCCAGTGTCCGTGATCCGAGCAGCGTGGAAGACCTATATTGTTGGCGAAAGCCGGATTGGGGCATCCACCATCACCATGCAAGTCGCTCGACTCCGCTGGAAAATCAGGTCGAAAACCTTCTTCGGTAAGGTCAAACAGATCATGAGAGCTGTCCAACTGGAAATCTATTACTCCAAAAAGGAAATCCTCGAAGCCTATTTAAACCTCCTCCCCTATGGTCATAATATTGAAGGAGTTGGGGGGGCGAGTCTCATCTACTTTGGCAAAAACCCCGATCAGCTCACCCTTAAGGAGGCCCTCATCTTATGCGTCATCCCCCAGAGACCCCTGAAAAGACGACCTGAAGGAGGGAAGAAACAGAAGAAGGCTCTGCTGGAAGCACGGGATCACTTATTCACACGGTGGCTTGGCGAACATCCTGAAGACAAAGTGAGGATGGAAGAGGATAACCGATCCGTAGAGATCCATAGCCGGGCTGACCTTCCCTTTTTAGCTCCCCACTTTGTGAACACCCTTATAGAAAAGGATTACAGCAAATCAATGATCCTCAGCACCCTGGACTTAAGCCTCCAGAAGCTGGTGGAACGCCATACCCGCCATTATGTGGAAAGAAAGAAGAAATATGGCGTTCAGAACGCCTCTGTTCTCCTGGTTCACAGGGAGAGTCGAGAGATTTTAGCCTGCCTCGGATCTGTGGACTTCTTCAATAGAGAGATTCAAGGGCAGGTGAATGGGACAACCGCCAAACGCTCCCCTGGATCTACCTTAAAACCCTTTATATACGCTCTGTCTATGGATCAAGGACTGATTCATCCCCTTACCATGGTGAAAGACTCTCCCACACGGTTTGGCCCCTATAATCCGGAGAACTTTGACGGGGACTTTAACGGCCCCATCACCGTGAAGGACGCTCTCATCAAAAGCCGTAACGTGCCGGCGATTCGGATCGCTAATAGACTCAAGGATCCCGATTTGTATGACTTCTTAAAGAACGGTGGGATCAAGGATATGCTGAGTCGAGGCCATTATGGATTGGCTCTTGTCCTGGGTGGAGGGGAAGTCTCCATGGTTGAGATGGTTCGACTCTATACCATGCTGGGCGATGGGGGTGTCCTAAAACCTCTTGAATCTATACTTGAACACGATAATAGTGATCTAAAGAAGGATTCCGAAAAGCGATTACTCAGTCCAGAGTCCAGCTTCATGACGTTGGAGATACTAAAGGATAATCCAAGACCCAATCAGGACTTCCGTAAACAATCAGGACTCAACTCTCTTCCCGTCTACTGGAAAACTGGGACATCCATCGCCTTCCGCGATGCCTGGTCTGTCGGTCTATTTGGCCCTTACGCTATCGTTGTGTGGATTGGTAATTTTGACGCCCGAGGAAACCCATCTTTTGTTGGGCGGGCTATGGCGGCTCCATTGATGTTTGAGATCATCGACTCCATCAAGGCAAAGAAGAGATTAAGCGGACCCATGGATCAGAGGGGGACTGATGGAAGGAATCTCACTAAAATGAAGTTCTGTGCTGTATCAGGACGCCTTCCCACAGCCCTCTGTCCCAACACCGTGACGGGGTGGTACATTCCGGGAAAATCCCGATCCATAGGTGTCAGATCCACAGGGAAGTACTCATCGATCGGGATACGGGCTACAGAAGCTGCGGACGGTATTCCAAAAACATCCGCTCGGAGGTCTTTGAGTTCTGGCCCTCGGATCTATTGAGACTCTTCAAGAAAGCCGGTATCCCACGACGAACACCCCCTCCCTACGATCCACGCTGCTCCATGAAAGCTTACGATACAAAAGGACAGGCCCCACAGATTGTATCTCCCCTTACTCATGTGACTTATCACATCCGGCAGGGGATCAGGAAGGCACAGAAAATCCCCCTCATGGCCACGACAGAAGGGGATGTTCAGAAGGTCTATTGGTTCGTGAACGAGTCTTATCTAGGTCGATCCAGGACCAGTGCAGCGTTCTTTTGGTCGCCTCGACCTGGTCGCTATGTGATCCGGGCTGTGGATGGTTTTGGCCGCTCGGATACCCGTAAGATTGTGGTGACACGGGTTCGATAAAGGAAAAATGATCCTTCTGTAAAGGGGATAAGGATTTCTTTAGATCCTCCTTGACATCCATTGACCCCTTCACTATCTTTAAAATGATTTTAAATGGATGGAGAAAAGATGGAAATCCTGACGGTCCCCAAGGCTTTAAGAGAAAAACTGGGTGAAGAAGGAGCTGACTCACTCATCGACCTTTTAAACAAATCAAATAAACAACAGAAAGAAGATATTTTGCTCTTTAATAAGGTTGGACTGGCCCGAGAGTTCGACAAGGTCCATGAAACGATAGCGTCCAGTAAGTCAGACATCATCAAATGGATGTTCATCTTTTGGCTGGGACAAATCGCTGCTATCCTGGGGATTCTCTTCGCCTTTTTCAGGAAGTCTTGACATTTACTCCAATTATAAGTATTCTATTTCCATATAAAGCCAATGAAGTGTTAAAGAATTACCAACAACTTTAGTGATGACGTATGAATTCAGTCTTTTGATTCAAGGAAACAATGATGAAATACAAAGTTCTCATTGAACAGGATGAGGGTGGCTTTTTCACTGCTGAAGTCCTTGGTATGCCAGGGTGCTTCTCACAGGGAAACTCGGTTGAAGAGGCCAGAGAAAATATTAAGGAGGCAATGGAAGGCTGAATCGAAGTCATGAATGAAAAGAGTGAAAAGATGACCCACGGAACAGTCTATGAGGTCATTCTTTGAGTCCAAGCCCTTGCTCCGGTCAGAAAGCTGTTAAAAAGCTCAAGAAAAAGGGTTGCCTGGATAATATCTTTAGAGCAGGATTTGATAACCTTCTTGGGAAAAATGCTTATCATGACTCAGGATTTCAGTGATTCCAAGTTTTTTCATGGTTTCCATGGAGATACAATCCGTTAGGCTGTATTCCTTATCCGGACGCTTTTTATAGAGTTTTAGGCCGGATAGAAAAGAATCTCTGCTTTAAGGAATCACCTCAATACTTGGGTCATTCAGTATATCATAGACCATTTCAGCAGTTCCCAAACGCATATTTGACCCTGGTGAGGAAAAAAATGTAAGAAGTTCCATCAGTACTTCATCTGTTGTTATAAACCGAAGCCGATGAACGGATTTCAATGACTTGAGCTTTTGTATGACCTGGACATGAAATGGATCTTTTCTGTTGATCAGAGCTATCCAATAGCTGGTATCCAGGAAAACTTTTTTCATCCCTTTCTTTTGGGGGTTCCGTAGATGTAATGGTCGTGCTGTTCAGCTCCGTCATGAGGAAGTGCCTCCAGTTCTTTGTCTGAGAAGACGTTCATCATTTTGTCAAATAAAGCCCATACAGACCCTTCCTTTGGAAGCACTTTTTCTTCTTTGGGCATATAATTATCCTGGTCTTATAAGGTAATCTAAAATATACTCAATCTCCCTGAGAAGATCAAATGGATGTTCATCTTTATCTTTTGGCTGGGACAAATCGCTGCGATCCTGGGGATTCTCTTCGCCTTTTTTAAAAAGCCCTGAACTCACTTCCTGACTAAGATCATCATGTCCAGGGCTTCCATTCATGAGAGCTGATCGCTGAAGAAAAGGATTAAAGGAGCATCACAGCCACTCCAACGGGATTTGTTCCCACTCCAATGGTTGAAACAACAGTGTTGCTATCCCCATCAATCACTGAGACTGTCCCAGCAACACTATTGGTCACAAAAACCCTGTTGCTATAGGGATTGACAGCCACGTCCAGAGAACTCGTTCCTATAGGGATTGTTGTAATGACAGTATTGCTGTTTCCATCAATCACTTTGACAGTGCTCACATTGTTTGTAACATAAATCCTGTTTGTATTAGGGTTTACAGCTACTCCAAAAGGGCTTACTCCCATAGGAATCGTTGCGATGAGTATATTCGTATTGCCATCGATCACAAAGACATTTTGAGTACCACCACCAGCATCCGTCACATAAATCCTATTGGTATCAGAATTTACACCTACCCCAAGTATAATGGGGGAGCCTGGCGGTGAAATCGTTGCGATGGGATT
>CAJXGR010000176.1 GCA_913053665.1 uncultured Spirochaetia bacterium | reverse complement strand
GCTTAATAAATTAAAAAAAAATACGGTAATATGCAAGTGTTTTTCACAGGGCTATTTCATTCTCTAGATAATTGTTTATCGCAATAGATATTGAACAGACAGGAATGTCTGTTCTACCGGTATTTTAAAAAAAGTAGGTCAGACATTCTTGTCTGACCACATTACATAGAAAAATAACGAGTTAGAGAAACATTAAATAGCTCTGTGTAACCAACTTTATTAAATTAATTTAAAGGTAAGATGTTTATGACAGTAGGTATTGGATCGGATCACGCGGGGTTTATCTTAAAATCCCTGATCACGGAATATTTGGGAAAAAAGAATATTAAGTATGTAGATTTTGGGACGAACTCAACCGCTAGTGTGGATTATCCCGATTTTATCTTTTTAGTGGCAAAAGCAGTGGCTGATCAGAAAGTAGATAAGGGAATTGTAATCTGTGGATCAGGTCTTGGGGCGTCGATTGTGGCGAACAAGGTCAAGGGAATCCGTGCCGCCCGCTGTGAAAACGAGTATGTCGCCCGATTCTCTCGCCTCCACAATGATGCTAACGTCTTAGCTTTGGGAGAGCGTGTCATAGGGAGTGAAATAGCGATAGCCATTGTGGATGTATGGTTAAATACAGAGTTTGAAGGGGGGAGGCACCAAAGACGATTGGATAAGATTGCTGAACTCGAAAAACAATTCTTCAACGATCCATCATGAACCTATCAACGATCAACGGTGACACCAGAGTCTATGGGATTATAGGCAATCCAGTGCGTCATTCCCTCTCGCCCATTATGCATAATGGCGCTTTCAGTCATCTTGGGCTGAACAATGTCTTTCTTACATTCCCTGTTGAACAAGTAAAGGATGGTATACAAGGCATGCGTGCCCTGGATATTCAAGGGCTGAGCGTTACCATGCCCCATAAAAGTTCAGTGATCCCATTTCTGGACTGGATAGACCCAATAGCCAAGAAAATGAATACAGTGAACACTATTGTCAATGAAAAAGGTGTGCTGAAAGGGTATAATACAGATGGGCCAGGGGCTTATCGCTCTATTACAGACATCGGCCTGAACCTGAACGATAAAAGTGCTGTTATCCTGGGGAATGGGGGAACTGCAAAAGCCATTGCTTTTACTCTGTTGGATCAGGTGGCCTTGAAGCATCTTTATATTTTGGGACGTAGTGCTGATAAGATTCAAGGATTAATTGATCTTTTGAAAGACTCTACAGATACAGATATTATCACCTCATTTGTCAACTTTGAAGACCCAAACTTCATTAGAGCGGTCAAAGGGTCTGAGATCATTATCAATACAACGCCAATTGGCATGCATCCCGATATTGAAGGGATTCCATTATCCTCAGAACTTATATCAGAAGGACAGACCGTGTTTGATGTGGTGTATAAGCCGACTCAAACACGCTTACTTAAGGAAGCTGAAAGTCGTGGTGCAAGGTGTATTAATGGGATAGAAATGCTAGTCAATCAGGGTGTAATACAGTTTGAGTTGTGGACACAGAAGAAAGCCCCGAGGGAGCTTATGTTTGAGGTGATCCGTAAGGGTCTGACTTAGGCTTGTAGAGGAATGAATAGATGGATATGTGTCTTAGCGGCGCAGGGATTCGAACCCCGGACACGTGGATTATGATTCCACTGCTCTAACCAACTGAGCTACGCCGCCACAATGAATTAGTATTTAGGAAATCGTTGGATAATTATGAGCTAACTCAATGAGGATTATGATTTTAGCGGGGGCAGGATTCGAACCTACGATCTTCGGGTTATGAGCCCGATGAGATAGCCAACTTCTCCACCCCGCGTCGCTTGAGATAATAATATAAACTTTTGCATTGGAAGTCAAGCTTATTTCCAAGTAGATTTTTTAATGGAATAAAGCCATCTTAAACCCTTTTTTTCTGGATAAATTGTGTTATATTTCCCTTAAAATTAATGAAAGTAGGAAACATGGGATTTTCTTGTGGAATCGTGGGTCTTCCAAATGTTGGGAAGTCCACTCTATTTAATGCCTTAACTAAAGCAGGAGCTGAAAGCTCTAACTATCCATTCTGTACGATCGAACCGAATATTGGGGTTGTACCTGTACCGGATGAAAGGCTGGATAAGATTGTGTCTTTTGTTAAGCCTAAAAACGTTGTATCCACCTATATGAACTTTACCGATATTGCCGGACTTGTTGCTGGGGCCAGTGAAGGACAAGGACTTGGAAACAAGTTCCTTGCTCACATAAGAGAAGTAGAGGCCATCGCTCAGGTGGTGCGACTCTTTAAGAATGAAGATATTGTTCACATTGGTGAGGTTGATCCCATAAGGGATATTGAGATCATCTTAACTGAACTGAGATTGAAGGATCTGGAATCATTAGAAAGCCGAATGAAACGTCTTGAGAAGGAAGCCAAAGTTGGTAAAAAGGAAGCTAAAGCTGAACTAACCTTTACTCAACAACTGGTAGATATACTCAGCCATGAAAAAACTCTAAACACAAATGAACTTGCTGAACCTGAAAGGGATTGGTTGAAAGAATATCGTCTGTTGACCTTTAAGCCAACCATTATCGTGGCCAATGTGGCTGAAGAGGGATTAGTGAACATCAATGATGATCCCATGTATCAAAAGGTGTTGGCTTACGCTAAGGAAAGAGATTATGAAGTCCTTCCATTGTCGGTCAAGATAGAAGAAGAGTTGGGGGTACTAAGTGAAAGTGAGGCAGAGGAGTATTTAGACAGTTTAGGGATCCAGGAATCCGGTCTAAAACAGCTCATCCGAAAGGGCTATGATCTCTTAGGCTTAATGACTTACTTCACGGCGGGAGAGAAAGAGTGTCGTGGATGGACTGTTCAGAACAATACAACAGCCCCACAAGGTGCGGGAAAGATACATAGTGACTTCGAGAAAGGGTTCATTCGTGCTGAAGTGATCTCTTATACAGACTTCATTGAAGCTAAAGGCTCTTATCCCAAGGTGAGAGAGCATGGTAAGCTAAGGGTGGAAGGGAAGGACTATATCTTGCAGGATGGAGATGTGATTAATTTTCGTTTTAATGTTTGATGAATCTATTTTTATGGGTGTTTATTAGATTATAGTGCTAACTACCTGTAGAGACGCGATTAATCGCGTCTCTACAGGTAGTTAGATAAATCTGTCAGTAACTAGTTTAACTACCGATTATATTAAGGATTGTAAAGAGTGGATTTAAGAACGGATATTGGCAAAATCCTGTTGAAAAACCCTGTGATGGTAGCTTCAGGGACTTTTGGCTACGGAGTGGAGTTCGAGGGGTTTTTTGACCTTGGACTCTTGGGAGGCATATCTGTTAAGGGTTTGCACTTAAATAAAAGACAGGGGAATGCTCCACAACGGATTATGGAGACCCCCTGTGGGATGCTCAATGCTATTGGCCTTCAGGGCATTGGAATCGAGGCTTTTAGTCGTGAAAAGATGCCTGTACTCCGAAAATATGATGTCCCCATCATTGTTAACTTTTGGGGAACCTCTACAGAGGAGTATGAAAAAGCCGTTGAGAAACTGAATGACGTAGAAGGTATTGCTGGTCTTGAGGTGAACGTGTCCTGTCCTAATATTAAGGAGGGTGGGATGACCTTTGGGACGGACCCTAAGGTGCTATCTCAACTCATTCGCTCTATCAGAAAGAAAACGGCCTTGCCTCTTATGGTTAAACTGTCTCCCAATGTGACCAGTGTTGGCGAAATGGGGCATATAGTTGAGTCAGAGGGTGTTGATTCCATATCGCTGATCAA
The DNA here is from genome assembly GCA_913053665.1 of uncultured Spirochaetia bacterium. GTDB lineage: Bacteria > Spirochaetota > UBA6919 > UBA6919 > UBA6919 > CAJXGR01. Next base: position 2,948 of record CAJXGR010000176.1, on the reverse strand, counting down.
TACATTCGCGGCCATGATGATTGATGTGGAAACCCGTAAACCTGTTCTATCCAATGGGGTGGGTGGTTTGTCAGGACCTGGGATCCGTCCCATAGCGGTGAAAATGGTCTGGGAGGTGGCTCAAAGGGTAAAGATCCCTGTGATTGGGATGGGTGGGATTATGAACGCTCGCGATGCCCTTGAGTTCATGATTGCTGGAGCCTCTGCCGTGCAGATTGGTACAGCGAACTTTGTGAACCCCAGGATTTCTTTAGAGGTCATTGAGGGTATAAAAGACTATTGTTTGAACCATGAAATAGAAGATGTTAAAAGCCTTATAGGCTCACTAAAAATGCCTTAGAATAATTTGCGGAGTCTGGAATTGAAGCATTCGTATTATATAAAAGCCTTGTTAATCGTTGCGGCCCTGGGTTTTATTGGGATCGTCTATGTCTCTTCCAGGGACAAGACAGGGTCTTATTATTATATCGCTATGGATTATGATCGTCAGATGTCGATGAAACGCATTCCAGTAAACGAAGGGAATATTAAGAAAGTGAGATTTTACTTTGAAAAAGCCCATCAGAGTGCCCCAAAGAATGTTAACATCCTATATGCCTATGGCAATTTCTTGTATCAGTATAACTTTATTGAGAAAGCCAAGAATTATTACAGGATGGCTTTTAAGTTAGAAAAAGACAAGACTAAATTATATCAAATCCTTTTTGCTACGCTCCATGATGGAGTAAATGTCGAAAAAGAATACCTTCAAGCATTTGATACTTCTGAGATTGCACTGGAATTCTATCCTGATGACGTCACGATTCTTAATGGATTGGCCTGGTTTTACGCTACTGCCAATATAAAACGCTTGCAAAGTCCTAAAAAAGCTCTCAAATACGCTAAATTAGCAGTAAAACTTTCAGATAGAAAAGATCCAGCTATTTTAGATACACTGGCTGCAGCGTATTATATTAATTTTGAGTATCAAAAAGCTGTAGATATTCAAAAAGAGGCTCTAAATAAGATAGACTCGGATAAAGATGGGTATCAAAAGAAATTAAATCAGTATATTTATGCTCTGAATCAGCAAAAAACAACATCGAAGGAATGATATGACTGACTGGAAAAAGATACGTGACAAGTTTCCTGCATTAAAAGAATACTGCTATCTAAACTGTGCTGAAGGCTCTCCCATTGCTGAAGAGGTGGCAGGGGCGGCAAAGAATTACTATGACGGTATGAAAGCCCACGGGGATTTGATCTACGAAGAGTGGCTGGATCGTGTGAACCAGATACGCAGAGATGTGGCGGACTATATAGGTGCAGACTCCGATGAGATCGCCTTTACCACCAATACCTCCAGCGGTATGAATGTCATCTCCCAAATGCTAAGAGGAGAGGGGGATGTGATCACCATGAGGGATGAATTTCCCTCTTCTACCCTTCCTTGGCTTCATAATGGCTATCCTGTAAGGTTTGTTGAGCCAGTGGATTACTCCTACCCGATCAGTAAAATCGAGGATGAAGTGGACTCAAAGAGCCGTATACTGGTCTCCAGTCATATTCAGTACGCCACGGGATTTCGTCAGGATTTAGATAAACTGTCTGAATTAGCAAAACGGCACCAATTGTACTTTGTTCTGAATGCCACTCAATCCTTTGGGACTTTTCCTATTGACGTTAAAAAGCAGGGCGTTGATTTCCTTTGTTCTACTGGGCTTAAATGGACGATGTCGGGGTATGGAATCGGGATATGCTTTGTGAGTAAGGAAATGCAGGAAAGATTCAAGTTCCCGGCAGTGGGTTGGAAGAGTGTGGAAGACCCCGACTTGATGGATAATACTAACAGTGAATGGAAGCATAGCGCTCAGATGATGGAGACTGGATGCCTTCATTTCCCTAATATATTCGCCTTGGGGGCCGCGATAGACCTGTTTAACCAGATTGGCCCAGAGAATATAACCCATCGTATTTTAGAATTAAGTCAGTATGCTGTTAGAAAGCTTCAAGCCCTTCGTGCTACGTTGTTAAGCCCCATTGCGGCTGAAGAAACAAGATCAGGGACTCTGGTTGTCAAGGTGAGAAAGCCTGAAGATGTGAAGCTTGAGCTTAGGAAAAAGGGTATCATACTCTCAAAGAGGGGAGGGGGGCTTCGCATATCTTGTCATATCTATAATAACTTTGAAGATATTGATCGTTGTGTAGAGGCTTTAAAGCCCCATCTTATTGCTTGAAACAGAGATAGTGTGGTTGTTAACGAGCTGATCATTGCAGGGGAAAGAAAATGGATAGTTGCATTGGGTGTTCTCCCCTCCCAATCTCCCAAAGGAATACCAAATGCAACAGTTCCATTTAATAAAAGAGCTTAGCAAATGAATAAAAGAGATGCTTATAAAGCATTTGTAGGAAAGACTTACAAGAAGCGTATTCCTCGATCCTCTTTTTGATAAAGCGATACAGTTACTCAGTTTTCTGTATGTTAATTTAAACAAAATAGGGAGGTTTGTCAAGGAAAAAATTATTTTTCTTTCTTGGTTTCACAGGTAATTTGCTAAGTTATTAACATAAATATATTAAACAATTTGAATGGAGGAAAGATGATTGATAGCCCCAAGGAGTTCTTTAACCAGCTGATTCAAAGCAAGTTAGAAAAGAACAAAGATAAAATTAGAGAACTATCATGCACTTACAAGTTTGTTGTCACGGGTGATAATGGAGGGGTTTGGAGAATCCATTGTAATGATGAACCTAGTGTTGAAAAGGGAGAAGGGGATGCAGATTGCACGATCACCATATCAGACAAGAACTTTATTAAGATGGTGAATGGAAAGCTAAACCCACAAATGGCTTTCATGATGCGGAAATTAAAAGTAGAGGGAGAAATGGCTTTAGCACTGAAACTGGGATCTTTTCTCTAGTTAACGTCAGTTCGGAATGATTATTTCTTTTGCCACAGAGACACGAAG
>CAJXGR010000175.1 GCA_913053665.1 uncultured Spirochaetia bacterium | reverse complement strand
CAGCCAATCAGGAAAAGTCAAGGTAAAACTCTTCTGCTGTCTCATTCATCCGATTGGCGAACCAAAACATTGTGCCATTTGTAATCGTCTGTCATAGAGGAAAGTATAGCAAAAAGGGTTTGAATTGTCGGTATAATCAGTTGTAGGGGCTGGGTCACCCAGCCCCTACAACTGATATTTCATAATCGGTTGGGTATAAGAGGCTTTTAGTTCTTTTCATCCTTAAACTCTTTTTTCCAATGGGTTCCATCACAAAAAGGCTTGTTTTCTGAACCGCCACAGCGACAAAGAGCATAATGTTCAGTAGACGCTTCCTTTCCACGCGGTTGATCAAGTAATTCAATGTCACCAGTGACAGCGTAAGGGCCATTTTTAGTGATTGTAACCATTGGTTCTCTATCCTGATCACGGTGTTCTACATTTTCAACTGTATAGCTTAACGCTCCAGAGGGACATTTCTTTATAGTATTAATGATTTCCTCTATCTCGGCACCGTTTGGATCAATCCAGGGCTCCGTGTCTAATCTGAAAACAGAGGCAAGATTATTAGTACAATTGGCAATATGGGCGCAAATGTCAAGCTTCCCATCAGTGATCTTCTTGTCAGTAAACCCGTTTTTCCCGTGTGTGCCGTCGCAAAACGGTTTGTTATTCGATCCACCACAGCGACAGAGGGCGATACCGCGAACACATGCCCTCTCTTCTCCCTTTGAGCTTTGAAGTTTATCGACTGTCCTGGATGTAAAATCTGTGAAGTAATAGTAAGGGCCATTGGGAAGACAAGCAATCTTCGGCTCTTGCGGCTTATTTGGTTCTGACATAAAATCCTCCGTTTTGTTTTGGCTTTAATATAACTGTAAAGTTGTTATCGTTAAAGATAAAGTTAATAACCAGGTCAGGAAATGGATAAAAAGGAGTTTTGGATAGATTTATTTCTGGTTTCTGGAATCTCAAAATAAGTGGCTAAAATAGTATTGATCTCCAAAACCAGGTTCACTAAGTGCAATGGGTTAAATCCTCGCTGATCTACTCATCCGATTGGTGAACCAAAACATCCTGCCACCTGTAATCGTCTGTCATCGAGGACAGGACAAGGCTTTCACTGCCGAATATCCTTGCGTCGAAGGGATAATCCAGTACTTTCTTGCCATCTATATAAAAAGCGATTCCTTTCTTTGTGTACAAAAGGATCTTAAAGTGATGCTTTTTCCGTAAATCCACAGCGATACGGGATGATGTGTCCACCTGCTCATTATTGATCCTGAAATCGATGACACCACTTCCATCCGTATCTTGATTGAAGAGAAAGCCGATGATGGGTATCACCCCTTTCTCTCCATGAGACCCGATTTTCTTCTCCCCAAAGCCAAAACTTCCCTTCCCCTCACCGATTTGGACAGTCACTTCAAGGGAAAGATCCCCTCTGTACACGTTGAAAAGGACTTTTGAGGTGACTCCCGAATAATACCATCCGTTCCCATGGGTGGACAGGGCTTTATCTATAATAGTAGCTTTTGTTGGCCCCAAAGCCTTCCAACGGGTGAGGCTGTCGGAGAAGTCATCGTAGAAGATAGTATTCCCGTAGCCCTCTTTGATACGCTCTGGGATGGAATAATCGTTATAATTGGCTTTGTAGTAGGGGATTATTATAGCGATTCTTTGAGCGGTTTTTTTATAATCCCCCAGGGTTCTGATGAGATTGTCCTGACGCTCTTCAATCGATTCAATCAGCATCTGGAAGACTTCTTCATCCTCATAGACCTTGTGGAAAAGCTTTTTAGCTCGCCGGATCAGAGTGATGGGATTCATTTTCTTAAGACGTCGTAGGGATAGTTTTTTCCGTTGTTTCTTTAAAATCTTTACGGCCTGAGACTTGGCTAAGCTGAGGTTTTTCAGGGAGTCGTCGGAGTATTCATAGAGTAAATCATTTGTAGCGGATCCATATATCAGGCCTATAAGGAGTTGTTCCATGTTGAGGGCTTCCTGATAGGATAGAACCTGTTGCTTCGATTTTCTGAGTCGTTTTATGACTAGATTGTTGAGTTCTCGACTTTTCACCAGGATCTCCACAAGAGTCCTTTTAAAGCCTTTGACGGGGTTTTTAAGGAATAGGCGGATGAAACGAGCCAATGAATCTTGTTGGATGAGGTAGCCGTCGTCGTCGTTGAGTTGGGCTTTTGGGTTGACTAAGTAGACGATGTGGCTCATTTGGGTGAAATAGTGGCTGTGGGAGGTATTCAGTCTTTGGAGACTTTCATCTATCCGCTTATTGGATTGAATGAGGGGGGAGGTGAGGGCATCGATTTCCCTGTCGTTTAATTGACTGTAGCGGAGGGTGAAAAGGGCTTTTTGGATGATCTTCTTGTTTCTGACCAGCTTCCCCGTATGGCTTAGAATGACGTATAGGCGTTGACCGGGGGTTTTTGCAATGGTTGTAAAGATATTCCTTTTCCTTAATTCTTTATACTCTTTGTAGTTGATGCCCATGGGGTCTGTCAGGTAGTAGAGTTTGCTGTGGATACGGACTTTTTTAAAGTAACGGGTGACATCAAAACGATATTCCCGTCCTTCGACGGATAGAGCAAGGGTGATCAGGAAAAGAATGATCATGACTTTCATCTCAGTCCTCCTAATTGCAATAACCATAAGGATTAATATCTTTAGAGAGAAGACTGAATATTCTCAGGATATTCTGTGCCATCTATAAAAATCTTCCCCTTTTAGGCCTCAAAAGGATTGTTTTTTCCAAAAAAAGTATTAGTTTTCTTAGGCTTTTATTATCGACAGTTTATGGCTCAAGGAAAATAAATTGAAGAAATTAGTGAGTCCATTCCTAGTTATTCTATTGTTGTTAACCCATTCATTCTCCCATGCCTCGATCATCCAGGCAAAGGCTAAGAGATTAACTGACAGCAAGTTAAGCGACTCGTTTATCCGATCCTGGTCCCAGCGATTTTCTCTCATCAGGCCTGTTAAAAAAAATACTCTCTATTCAAAAAATGCCATTATTCTAAGCTATCTTCAGCAAAATAGTATCCTCAAAAACTTCTATAAAAAGACAAATCTTCGACTAAACGACCAAATTGTCTTTCAGGCCCATGAAAATCGGTGGAAAGAGAAGTATTTTGCATTATTAAAGAGCCTCTCAAAACATACTGGAATTAAACCTGTAAAAGTAGATCCTTCAACCTATAAGACCCCGAAAAGTTACAATCTGGTCATTATATCCTATGACTTGGTCCCATCAAATAAGAACTCATTGTCCTACTGTAAAGTCTATATAAATAGAAGGTTAGCTGGGAAAAGCCCTCAAGGCCTATTGTCACAAAAGAAGATCATCAGGCTGAAGGTTAAGATGGGTGTTCAACACATGCTTTTCATAGAAAAATATCGTTTCGACAAGCAAAAAAAGCGTTGGGAAAGAATGAGAAATCTCTTTCAACCGAAGCGTAAGTACTTTCGAGTTCCAAAGGGGCGGATCAGAGTAATTGAAATCATTTACGATGCGTCCAAAGAGCGTCCTGATTTAGCACATCTCAAGTACAGGTATCTAACTCACTTTATGACAAAGAAAGAGGAGATTAAATAATGACCAATAGAAGCCTTGAAGGCCATAAACGTTACAATAACTTTGGGACTTACCTGAAGAATATATTTGGTGAAAAAGTCTTTAAAGTCTGTCTGGATGTAGGATTTACCTGCCCAAACCGGGATGGAACCAAAGCCCGAGGGGGATGTATCTACTGCAACAATGACAGCTTCAAGCCGGAGACCACATCATCCCGAAAAACTCTTATGGATCAGCTGAACGATGGAATGGACTATCAGCGAACACGTTACGATGCCCACAAGTTCATCGCCTATTTTCAGGCTTTTTCCAACACCTATGACAAGGTGGAGAACCTGGAGCCCCTATACCGTGAAGCCCTCTCTCACCCGGATATTGTGGGGCTTTCCATTGGCACAAGGCCGGACTGTGTGGACGATGACATACTCGACCTCTTGGAAGAACTTGCTCAGGAGACTCTTTTATGGGTGGAGTATGGCTTACAGTCCATGCATGACAAGACTTTAGACTACATCAATCGTGGTCATGGTCTTCGGGACTTCCATGAGACCTTCCTCAAGACGCGAAAACGTAAAGGGATCAATATATGCGCCCACGCCATTCATGGGCTTCCCTTTGAGACAAAAGACATGATGCTTGACACCATTAAATATCTGTCTGATATGGGTGTTGACGGCATTAAGATCCATCAACTTCATGTGGTTAAGAACACTCTAATGAAGAAGATGTATGAAAGAGGGGATTTCACTCTCCCCAGTCTGGAAGAGTATTTAGAGCTACTGGCCGAGTCCCTTGAGATTCTTGGAGAAGAAGTGGTGATTCAAAGGCTGTTTGGTCTGGGTCCCAAGGAGATTTTAATCGCCCCGAGCTGGGATTTGGGAAAAGGGCAGTTTAACACCCTGATTGATAGATACTTAAATAAAGTAGATAGTTATCAGGGTAAAAAGCATCAATATTTTGGTATGATAGAACGAGCTGAACAACTCATTGGGTCCAGGAATCCCCTGGGATCTGAAGTCCAGATAAGTCTAAAGGGTGAGCAAAACCCATATCGATTTACTGAGCTTCTTCCTACTGTTTAGGAGAATTGATTATTTGGATAAAGGAGCTATTCATGGCATTGGAAGGGTTTGATTCCCGACTGGAGAAGGATCCATCTGATGAACTATGATAATTGGTACTGGATCACCGTATACGACAATGATGAGAATACCTTTGAAGAGGTGATTCAGGTGATTCAGAAGGCCACACGTTGTTCCCATGAGGTGGCGGAGCATGTCGCCTGGGAGATCCACAATAAGGGGGAGTCGAAAGTGATGGTGGCTCCCTTTTCTGTGGCTTGTAAGGCGTGCGATCTTATTGGTAAGATTGGAATTAAAGTGATTATGACTCAATCCAGGTGACCGATAGGAATATGGGTTTACAGAAATCATTCGTCAGGCCTATTCATTATGGGCTTAACTTCTGTTTTGCGTGGAAATTATGGAGAGTCGCCTAAAGATTGAAATAAAGGGAATGTTTCACGTGAAACATCTTGAAGAAATCCATAAGAGAGGGTAAAGACTCCTGGAATCGTGTCCTGGACTTTAAAAGAACTTCGCCCAGTGCCTTGAAATCTTCAATAGTGTCAATGTCCATTTCCTGTGATAATAGAGTTGTTGCTAATCCCAAGTTCCTTGAACGATTTAAAAGGATTTGGAAGTCCTCTCCCCGACTCCAGGAAATATCATGAAATATGGGAAAAGGCTGATTGCCCCCGATTAAATAACAGCCCCCTTGTCGGTCCGGCCCCAGGATAAATGTGCTCTGGTGAGAGAGATAGCTGAAGGCAATATGGATCTTTTCAGGGGTGAGAAAAGGTACATCGGACCCTATAATGAGAACATGCTGATAACCCATTTCATGGAGTTGGTGAAAGGACTTGTAGAGAGACTCGCCTAAATCCCCATTGCCCTCATCGCGAATCGTAGCATAGGACGATCTGAAGGTTGTTTTAAACTCCTCTACATCCCCTTGAGGGCATATAAAAAAGTCATAACCACTAGCCCTTGACATTAAATAAATTAAATCTGTTAGCATGAACTGATAAAAGTCGGAGGCCTCCTGATGAGTCAATGGATTGAGTCCTTTTGTCAATCGGGTTTTTACTTTTCCGGGGGAGGGTTTTTTGGCGTACATCACTAACGCGTTTTTATGACTCATGATGGGAAACGATCATCACGGATTCCTTCACTTGATTTGACTTAAAGCTAATAAAAACCAGGGTTTATGTCTAATAATTATTCACTTTCTGGTCAACTGATCCATGGCCTTTTGGATTTGAGCTAAAACCTTGGGGTGAAAGGGTTTTTTCCTCATTTCGGAGAGGGCTAAATAGCTGTTGTCATCTCCTAAATCAACAATCGCCTTCACCAGGATGGAACATAAATAATTCTCATGGGGTTTGAGTGTCAGAAGCTTTTCGGAGAAAAGATAGGAAATCTTTCGCTTGTTGAAAAGCTTGTGAGAACTCTGCTTATCAGGTGGGTCTGTGGCCAGCTTTAACAGAGTGAAAGAGCAACTGGCAATGATGATCGGTTTCTTTTCTCTTTTGAAGCGCTCAGCCGTCCATTTCAGGATGATGAGTCGCTTTGCCTTAGAGAGATTTTGCCCTTTTAGCCCGAGAAGATAGATGGCGGATGCTCTTACAAGCCAGTCTGGATCAGGCCCGTTGGGTGATGGAGTATTGCTTGATATTGCGTAGATCAGTAGATCAAAGGCCTTTGGGTTGGAAAGAAACGCACTCAATCTCTTGATGATCATGACTCTCTCATCTTTTCGATCACTGTTATGAAACATCTGGACCAGGACATCCACCGATTTCAATTTCATGATATACTTGAATTCAAAGTCCCGATCGTTCAAAAGCAGGTCTTTGGAAAGGTCTAAATCCTCACGGGCTGAGAACACGGGAGAGGCTAGTAAAAATAAAAGGACTGCTATGAGTGGCTTCATAGGACTAGTGTCGAATATTAAGACCGAAAGTTTATAGAGAAATAAAAAAAAATAAATCATATAAAAGGGTTTATTTTTTAATTAAATATATAACTTTTATATATGGAAAAAATACAATATATTATTTTAGAAGTCGTAAATATTCAAAAAAGTTTAAATTACAAAATATTTACGAAGATGTTGCAACAATGACTAATTATAAGG
>CAJXGR010000174.1 GCA_913053665.1 uncultured Spirochaetia bacterium | reverse complement strand
ATAAACAATTATCAGGAGAATGAAATAGCCCTGAAAGAAATATAATATACTAAAAATGTTATAACAAGTCTTACCTTTTAAATTTCCTTGAGTTAGGTGAAAGTCCCTCACTCCTTCGCTAGGGATTATAGGCTGACGAGAGCGTGCCCTTAGACTTATTACTGCTTGAGAGAGACATATCTCTTCTTTGGGACAAGCTCTGAAAGACGAATCAACTGGACATTATGGGTTTTGAAATAGGGAATGAATTGCTTTAAGACCTTTAGGGTCTGGGGTTTAGTGAAGTGTCCGATCCCGATAGCCCCCCTTTTCGACCTCCCCAGGCGGATCAGTTTATACAATTGTGATCGAATGGACTGGACATCATCACGGTGATCCAGGAAAATATCCCTCTGAAGAGTGGGAACCCCCTGACTTTGTGCTACAGAGCGGGCAATACTATCCTTTGTCGTTCGGCTATCCAGAAAAAACAAGGGAGTCTTCTTGAAGTACTTAAAGAAACGCCTCATCAAGACAGGGTTGGATGTTGCCAAGGACCCTCTGTGATTGTTCAATACAATGGCGTTGGGTACTTCCTGCTGATATTGACTGATCAAGAGACTGATTTGATCATCCGTTATCTGGGAGTTGATCTCATAAAGGCTATTGACATGGTCGGATCCTTCCATCGGTGCGTGGATAATGACTTCTTTGCCATACCTTTTTGCCTTTTTAGCAAATGACTGAGAGTACAGCTCAAAGGGGATCACCGCAAAGGTTAATGGATAGGGATACGTTAGGAACTCCTTGTCCAGTCGCTTACTACGTCCCACATCGTCAATGACAATGCTGATGACAGAAAGCTTTTGAGTGCTTTTTCGGGGGACAGAAGGTTTCTGTTTCCTTCTAATTTCAATCACCCTTAAAAAGCCCTTCTCTTCAAGAAAGATTGAGAGGATTCCATAAGCCTTAGTGGGTTTGTAGCTTTGTCGATGAGGAATACTCATTTCCTTCATATAGTTTTCAAAGGCTTGTTTGTAGGAGGAAAGAGGATGATGGCTTTTAGCTATATAGATTTCTTTCTTATAATATTGTCCCTTTGAGGCTTTGAGAAATTCGTAGGCCCCCAGGCTCTCCATGACTTTGAGAGGCCAGTTCGCTCTTGACATCGCTGATGGAGCCTTCTCATGGGAACGATCTTTATTGAGGAACTCAAAGGATTGGACTTCCAAAAGTGTGTAGATCAATAGCATTAGGCTTATAACGGCCGTAATGACGGCTCCTGGTAGCATTCCTTTTTTCATGACCAACCCATCCTAGACTCTGTTATAGAGAATCGTATATCTTCATCTCTAATTTAAGAAGAAACATAGATTATTTTTATTACAATGTAAATGACGTCATCATGGACGTTCAAAATAATGGGCTGATAAGGTGATATTTTACTATGTAAATCCTCTGAATGCATTATATTTAAGTCATGAAGCAGACAATCTCCCCCCAAAAGCCAAAGTATCATCACCAAAAAGCCAATGTCGCTCTCTATAACCAACTTGAGGATGATGGTTTCTATTATCAGCTTGTAGAAGGAGTTTTAGAAGTGGCCGCATCCCCTCTAACTGTTCATCAAAGGGTTTCAATGAAGCTTACCGGGATTATTTCCTCTTTCTTAGAGACTCACCCCATTGGAGAGCTATTTGCCGCCCCGTTTGATGTTGAGTTCAACGATCAAAACATCTACCAGCCGGATCTCCTGTTTGTATCCAATGATAGGCTATCCATCATCACGGAAAAGCGGGTGGTGGGTTCTCCTGATCTGGTCATCGAAATCCTGTCTCCCAACACCAGGAACTTGGACCTCACCGCCAAATACAGGGTCTATGAGGAAAAGGGCGTTTTGGAGTACTGGATCATTGATCCTGAAAAGAAAACCTTTAGTTTCTATCAGTTAACCCATGATAAGTTTCAAGAAGTCGCTGTTCAGAATGTCTATTCCAGTAAAGTCCTTAAGCCTTTCACTCTCCAACCCGCTGATTTCTGGCAAATATAAAAAAAACCTCACGAAACGATACGGCTTTTTAGAATCTCATGAAGAAGTAAAACCTTCTATTTAAAATCCCTCAAAAGATTTATCCTCCAAACAAAGAAAAGACTTCCTAAAAAAGATATATTTTATTTTCATAGGATTCCATCATTATCTATGCTATATAAAAGCAGTTATAAGAACTGATCAACGTCTCTATAAATAGGTTGTAATAAATGAGTACTTGCCTATCAATAAAACTAACTTATTATTATAGAGACTGTAAACATCTTTAAAAATAAATCCTGTGATGCTTGGACTTGTAATATGGATTGCTTATGAATAACCTTTATAACCGAATGAATGCCCTGACTCAAGAGATCATTCTGTTGGATGAAGGGGATATGATGGGGCTCAATGATCTGTATACATCTGTAGAAAACGATTATCAAGAATTGGCTCAACTTTCGGGGGATGAAAGTGTCTTACTGATGGAGCGTATCATAAGTCTCTTAAACAATGTCTTGAAAGGTCAATTAGATGATTTTTCCCTCTTCCAGAAGTACTTCTCGGAATCCATTGATCGACTTAAAACCATTATTCATAATAAAATCAATGACATTGATGAAGTTGTTGACCTCAACGTCCTAAACAATCAAATAGCCTTCCTCTTAACAGGTTCGAATGAAGACCCTGGTCCAGTTAGTCCATCTCCTGAACCAGTACAACCAGCTCCTGAACCAGTACAACCAGCTCCTGAAAAGGGGGATAGCACTATGGATATGGGGGCTGACGAGGAGTTATTGAATGGTTTCTTCTCAGAAGCCCTTGAGTACATTGAAAACATCGAAGTCAATGTCTTGAGTTTGGAGCAAAGCCCCTTTGAGAGAAGTCCTATCGATGAAATATTCAGGGCTTTTCACACCATTAAAGGGGTCAGTGGCTTCTTGAACCTACCGGATATTAATTTTATTGCTCACGAAACAGAAAGTTTATTAGAAAAGGTCATTGACGAACACATACTCATGGACAGTGAACATTTAGACCTCATCCTGGACAATGCTGACCTCATAAGAGAAATCATAGTCACCTTAAAAGCAAATGCTGAAGGAAGCAATCTTCCAATCCCTGAAATCGATCATAGTATTATCTCAAATCTCGTTAACTATCTTCTCAGCAGTGAAAAACAGGTTGTAGAACGGAAAAAGCTGGGTGAAATCATGGTAGAACACGATCAGATCGATGAGGATACCCTGAAAGACTTGGTTGAAAAGCAGGATGACGATGAGGACAGAAAGCTTGGTGAGCTACTCATGGATGATACCAAGGTTAATGCCAAACAAGTGGCTCACGCATTAAGGGAGCAGAGAGAGTCCACTGTTATACGATCCAACAATGGAAACAGTCCATCGGATTGGGCTACCATCAAGGTCAACTCTAACAAGCTGGATAGTCTTCTTGATATGGTGGGTGAGCTGGTGATTGCTGACAATCAAGTGTATCAAAGCCCTCTGATTAAGGAATTAACGGACGGGAAAATCATAAAGGACTTCAATCACCTGAATAGAGTGGTTTCTGATCTTCAAAAGCTGAGCATGTCCCTCAGGATGGTTCAGATGAGAAGAACTTTCCAAAAGATCACACGTCTTGTGAGGGATTTGTCGCTTAAGTTTAATAAACCTGTTGATCTCGTCATTATGGGAGAGGATACTGAGATTGACCGAAGCGTTGTAGATGATCTATACGAGCCGCTGGTTCATCTGATCAGAAACTCTATTGATCATGGACTTGAGTCACCCGATGAAAGGCTTAGAAAGCAGAAGAACGAAAAGGGGCATATCTATTTGTCAGCCTGCCATCAGGGTGGAAATGTAGTCATTGAAATCAAAGACGACGGTCAAGGTCTGGATAGAAAAGCTATTATTAGAAAGGCTCTTGACAAAGGCCTCATACAGGATCCTGAAACTTTATCCCAAAAAGAGATCGATGAACTCCTCTTTCACCCGGGATTAAGCACAGCTAAAGAGTTGACAGACGTCTCCGGTAGGGGGATTGGCATGGATATTGTTAAGAAAAAGATCAATCACCTTCGTGGAACCATTGATATCGCCTCTGAGCCGGATAAAGGCACTCAATTCACATTAAAAATACCCCTTACAATGGCTATCATTGATGGGATGATCGTTTCAATCGGTGACCATAAATACGTCCTCCCCACTCTTCATGTGAGACATATATTCAAATTGCAGCCTGATAAGTATTTCACTATAGAAAAAAAGGGGGAAATGGTGGATGTGAGAGATCAACTGGTCCCTCTCGTCCGATTATACCAGGTTCTTAAGGTGAAATCCAGGTTCACGCGGCCTGGTGACGCCCTGATGGTTTTAGTCGAAAACGATGGTCAGCAGAAATGCTTCATGATAGATGATATTTTGGATAAACAGGAAGTGGTGGTCAAATCCCTTGGGGAGAAGCTTAGAGATATTCAGGGGGTCTCATCGGCTACGATTTTAGGGGATGGGAAGGTCGGTTTGATCCTGGACATCAAGGGGATCTTTGATCTACAGGAACATAAGGAATATGAAAAACTAACTGAACCAATAACTGATGGGTTCATTTAACTGTCTGTAGGGGTGAATGTCACCCATCCGTACATCCGTACGGGTTCAACATGTTGAACCCGTACGGATGGGGGACTGTCTGTAGGGGCGACCCGCCGGGTCGCCCCTACAGACAGTCAGGTTTGATCACTAGCAAAAACAAGGAATAATGCGATGACCAGGAAATACCTGCTTTTTACTCTCTCAATCACTTTATTAGCCTTAATATCAGCCAATCATTTTCTTGAGGGCCACATCCTGTCCTTATACTTGACCTCGGCTTCCCTGATCTGCCTTCTGGCCATGATTATAATCTATACAGTCGATCTAAAAGGCTTTCAGACAAGACATAATAGACTACTCTCGGAGAATAATGACCTCCATAGGCTCGATCAGGACTATCAAGATAAAATAAGTCATCATGAAAACGTCCAAAGGACACTGAATGAGAGCACGTCATCTTTGAACAAGAAAAATATCATTGTTGTTCAGGAACTGGAGCATATCAATTGTTATACCGTCCTTCTAAACAATCTCATGCAGGCTATTTCGGATAAATCCCTGGAAGAGACAAACAATGCTGTTGAGAGTATTAATGCCATCTCAAAAAGCAGTTCCATGCAAATGGATGATGTGGTTGAATCCCTAAAACGCCTTATTTGTGATAATACGACTGATAAGCTATCCTTTAAATGTGTGGAGGATTCAGCATTACGACTAAAAGACATCAACTTGTCGTTGGACTCTATTGCCACATCCCAAAAAACAGAAGATCAATACTTAAAGCAGGTAGACTCCAAGATTGCCAATATCCAGAACTTCACTAAAGAGATCAACGATATCTCTGAAACCACCCATGTTCTATCGATCAATGCATCGATCGAGGCGGCAAGAAGCGGGAAACATGCCAAGGGCTTTTCAATCATAGCGGGTCAAATTAAAAAACTGGCAGGAGAAGCAAAGAAAAGCGTTGAAGACATCAACAAGATGGTTAATGAAGCTTCCCAAGCTATTTTGAACCTTAAAACCCATCATGTAAAGATTTCCGATTCACTCAGTCAGCAGATTGACATCAGCAAGGTCGAGCTGGATGACATCTTTGATGTTATATCCAAGTCATACAATGAAATAGCAAACAATATGACTTCTTTAACGGATTTTTCCAAAAAGTCTATGAAAGATTTAAATAATATTATCTTTGTCTATGGCCAATCTCAGGACATAACTTCTCAGCAAGTGGCTCACATACAGCAAATCATTGAGTCCTTAACAGTTCGTATGACTAGCATTCAGAATGGCCTGGATAGGGATGGATTAAATATTGATACACATGAAATTAGAGAAAAGGTATTATCAGAGACTTATGACAAGCTGACCATGTCCTGCGAGAGAGAGTACTTAAAGAAAGCCGCTCTGGAGCGGTTGGATATGGATTTAGACCAATTCACGGAGATAACTGGAAAGGGATCTACAAATGGTAAAAAGCTAAAAGGCCTGACAGAAAAGGAATTATCGGATTCCATTGTCTTATTTTAATACATGTACTAAAATGCATAAGAGTCTGTAGGGGCGGGTTTCAAACCCGCCCTCAGGCTCTTATCCCCCCTCCCTTTATGGGAGGGGGTTAGGGGGAGGGGTTTTTATGACAACTCATTTCAGACTGGTATAATCAAAGAATAGGGAGTAAAAAAATGGGCAAGAAGGTACTTTCAGTGGATGACTCGTCCACGATGAGGCAAATCATTAAATCATGTTTGGAAAAAGAGGGCTATACTGTCACCGAAGCAGCAGACGGTCTCGATGGTCTTGAAAAAGTGAAGACTGAAGAGGCTTACGACCTTTTCCTGGTGGATGTGAACATGCCCAACATGGATGGGATCAGCTTCGTGAAGGAAATCAGAAAAGATAATCGCTTTAGCTCGACACCCATCCTTATGTTGACCACAGAAAGCCTCTCGGAAAAGAAGACAGAAGGGGCTGCAGCAGGAGCCACAGGGTGGATCGTAAAGCCATTCAATCCGGACGACTTTGTTAAAACAATCAATCGGGTTACGGCCTGATCGAGAGGACATACTAATATGATTTTAGACTTGAAACCTTTTATAAAGGGCCTGTAGGGTCAGACCCACGTGTCTGACCAATCCAAAAGGCTATGCAGGCACTATAGGGGTGAAGATCACTG
>CAJXGR010000173.1 GCA_913053665.1 uncultured Spirochaetia bacterium | reverse complement strand
CTTAAGCCCAATTTATAGGGGCGGGTTTCAAACCCGCCCCTATAAATTGGGCTTAGCGACAGGCTCACCATGACAATTCATAATGATTTCAGGAGCACTCAAAGGGCAATCAGATTGCCTTCTGTTACTGGGAAAAGAATGAGAGAGATATCCGTATCCAGAAACTCAAGCTAAAATGAACCCGACTCCGTGTGCTTCTACTATCCACGATAACTCGTTTTAGTACAGGTCAACACGTAAACATTCTTGACATGATGACTCTTAAGAACCTTGCTACAGGCGTTAATGGTATAGCCCG
Source organism: uncultured Spirochaetia bacterium (assembly GCA_913053665.1). Classification (GTDB taxonomy): domain Bacteria; phylum Spirochaetota; class UBA6919; order UBA6919; family UBA6919; genus CAJXGR01. The sequence continues at coordinate 6,508 of CAJXGR010000173.1, read as the reverse complement.
AGTCGTAGATGTCGTCCAGTAGAAGGACAGAACAGCCCTCTACTTTATAAGTCCCAGACAGGGCAAAGACCCTCTCAACATTCTTCTCCTTGTCCCCCAAGGTTTCCATGGACTTTTGAGCCAGGGTTTCTTTGGCCCGAACTAGCAAGTCCTCATAAAACGTTACATCTAACGCCTGACTGATCCATTCACAAATAGATCGGGCTATGGATGGATACTTTGAGTAGGGAGGAACACATGTCAGGATATCTATGTCATGAAAGTCTTTATCTCGCTTAAGTAATGAGATCACCCTGTCCGTTAGGGTTTCCATTGAAGTTATCTTATTCTTATATTTAAAGTTATGGACTATTCTACCTATAGGGGTATATCGCTTTCTCCCTTCAGAAGGGATGGTATAGCAACTCAAGCTGTAACCTTTTGTAAAGTCACCCTTTAAGATGGGGAAATACTCGTTCTCTATAAAGAAATCAAAATCATTATGAACCGGAGGCTTTGGGGATGGCAGTTCCTGACTCTTATTCTGAAAAAGAGGTCTCAGCAAAGAATATAACTCTTTGTTATTTTGTTTTTTAACACCTTTGATCATGTTGAACTCCTCCCTGGATTGTGGTTTGAAAAAAGCAATGGATCGCAAGGTACTCTCACTAAGTAGATGAGCTGACTTGGAGCTCAGGATCCGGATGATTTGAGGATAAAGGGAATCTTTTTGATTGGAGAAACTATTCTGATGGAGCTTCCAGAATATCTTCTTCAGGTTTTCCTTGTTTTGAAGCCAGCGTTCCCCCTTTTTGGATAGCCTTAGGCCTTTGAGAGAGCGTTCATCGAGATATATTTCATCCAAATAGCGGTAAACAATGAGATGGACGATAAGCTTTCTAATCGCTTCTGGCTTGATCAAAGAGAAGGTATTGTACATGGATAGGCGATCCAAAGAAAGTTTCTTTATCTTGGCTGATTGAGATCCACTTAGAACCTGGGCGATGAGGTACTTACCTATTGCAAGGGGTGACTCCTTCACTAACACCATGATCCCTAAAACTATCCACCGTGTGAGACTGGGACTTTCCATATCAATAGGGGCTGGTTTATCAGAATCAATGTTTTCCTTACTCTGGCAAATCTTTTCCAGGTTCCTTAGATCTTTGTAACTGTTTCCAAGAGGGATCATCTTTTTGACTTCATCAAAACCAAGCTTGAGACTGGGTTTTCCTTCTTTATTTAGAGTATAGCATTGAGCAAACTCTCTATTTAACAGGATGAGGGAACCTGATTTTTCAAGTTCCAGAAGGGCCTCCGAAAGAATATGGGGGGAAATATCCTCCTGCACACAATAATCTATAATATCTCTTGTCTTGTTTGGATATGGTTTTAAGATAAACTCCCTGATTTGATGGGGTAAATCAGGGATATTCTGAATATTCTGTGTGCTAAAAAGGATTTCAGTCCTTGAGATCACTGAAGGGCCTTCATAAAGAATGTTCTTATTGAAGAAAAGAGATAATGTCAGATCCAGCTTGGTTTTAGAAAGACGTAAATGGCTGTACAGCTTTTCCCTACAAACATAACGATAGGTTCCCCAAGCCGTAGACTTACTGATAAAGGAATACACCACCCTGAGACTTCTGGAATCCGGATAGCTCTCTTTAATCATCGATTCTCTTAAAACCTTATCCTGGTAGGAATAAAATAGGTAAGAATGAAGAGATGACCTTCCATTAAGGATCCAGACTAGATCTTTATGATATTGATCCCTACCGGCTGAGAAGTTAAAATGAATCACCCATTGAATGTCTGCCTCCATATAACTAAAATGTGTGGACTCATCGATGATGATGATCTCAAGAGGATATAAGTGATCAAGAGAGTTGAATCGACTTTCTATATAACGTTTTTGATGATAGTCCATATCATTTCTTATATAGGATACTCTGGAACCCCTAAACGTTAAAAAGGCTTCCAATAACTCTCCATCTTCTCTATACCCTGTGATGATCACTCCTTTACCCTCATAACCTCCAGCAATCTCAAGGGCCTGACAGGCTTTTTCTCTTTGATCCGCCATAAATATTGTTCTCAACTGGATTCCATCCATTGGTTCAGGGAAAGAGAGTGTCAAAATAATCTGGGGGAAATACCTTTTGATCTTCCGACTTTCCTTTGGATGAGCCATTAAAATCAGGTTTCTACCAAGGCGTTGTAGTCTTTTAAGTAATGGAAATAGAGTCTCATCCCGTATGGGGAAGGGAAAATCTGGAACATCCAATAGAATAACATCCCATGGATAATCCATTACAATCCTTTTCAAGAAAGGGAAAGAGCATGAGGCCAGGTACATCGAATCATGAAAATCATCTGCTAAACAACTGTTTTCCTTGAGTGTTATGATAGTGCGATCCTGAATCTCTTCCCTGAACAGGGATTCTACTAATTGGACGTCTTCAATGATCCACAAACTCCTTGTGTTTTTTAGAATCCTCCTAAGTGATTGATAGAGTTCAGGAGAAGGATAAGGACGTTCAATCAGTTTCCATCCTGTATCAAAGAGGACATTTGCCCACTCCCTCTCATTAGGCCTGACCGATAAAATATCTCGATGGTTGAAACTTTGTCCTGGATCATTTTTAATCATAAATATCTCCCTAAAATACGCATACAGGAATATTTACACTGATAGTTATTGGACTCTATCATCCCGTATCGTTCCGTTCATGGGATAAAGTCGTTAATTTAATAAACAAAGAATATTAAGGAATCCTTAGATTTTTATAAACATCCTCTCTCTTTCTTTACCTACTCAACAATATCTCTTTGTCTGACAGGATAAAGATGAAAAATCACTTGTCACCGCTCAGAGAATACAATACTTTTCAGATAAATCACTATTTTCAGGAGGTCTCTATGATAAAAGAATATACAACGGATCACATCAGGAACATTGCTTTTATTGGTCATGGTGGGACGGGTAAAACAACGATTGTCGAGAATCTCCTATACTTTTCTGGTGCTACAAAGCAACTGGGCTGCATTGAGACTAAAAATACTGTCTCCGACTTTGAAGAAGAAGAACAGATTCATAAAATCTCCATCCACAACTCTTTAACCTTCACCGAATATCAAAACACCAAGTTGAACTTCATTGACACACCGGGTATCCCGGATTTTGTGGGTGAGGTGAGGGCCTCTTTACGTGTGTCAGAGGGGGCTCTTGTTGTTGTGGATAGCGTGGACGGTATTCAGATGGGAACTCAGAAGATATGGAATTATGCCAATGAGTACAAGATTCCCCGTATCATCTTTGTCAATAAGATGGACAAGGATCAAGCCAATTTTGAGAACGTGGTGGGGAGGATCCAAAAACAATTGGACGCTCCCATCATCCCCATAGAGATACCTATTGGGAAGGGAGAGAGCTTCAAGGGGGTGATTGACCTTGTAGTCATGAAAGCCCTCTACCCAAAGGCCGATAAGAGTGGTGTAGAAACCAAACCCATCCCTAAGGAGTATCAAAAGGAAGCTGAGAAATACCGCCAGGCTCTCGCTGAGACGGTGGCTGATGTGGATGAGAAACTGGTGGATAAAGTCCTTGAGGGGCACTCTTTGACAGATGACGAGATCGCTAGTGCCGTAATGGAGTGTACACAACAGTTTAAGATCATTCCTATTGTTTGTGGATCGTCATCCAAAGGCATTGGCATTGTTACTCTCCTTAAGATGATGGTTCAATTCCTTCCCTCACCGTTATTTGCAGGGGAAACCATAGGCTACGACCCGAATAACGAAGATGAACTTATTGCAAGACACCCCGCTGTAGATGAACCCTTTACGGCTTTCGTATATAAAACACGAGTGGATCAATATGCCGGGAAGTTCAGTTATTTCAGAGTCCGTTCAGGGAGGATCCATCAGGATATGGAAGTCTTAAATGCCTCTAACAGTAAAAAGGAGCGGCTTTCTCACCTTTATTCTGTTATGGGACGTAAACAGGTGGAGGTTTCTCAGATCATTGCCGGCGATATTGGTGTGGCAGCCAAACTGGACGGCGTATCCACCGGGAATACTCTTTGTGACCCAAAGAGTCCTGTTAAACTGCCTCCACTTAAAATACCCAAGCCTATCTTTTCCCTTTCCGTACGACCCAAAAATAAAGAGGAGGAGGAGAAGCTTGTCCTTGTACTGAACAAAATAGCCAGTGAAGATCCAACCCTTATAGTAGAATACAACAAGGAAACCAAAGAAACGATTATGTCGGGCATGGGTGAAACACAGCTGTCAATTGTTACTGAGCAAATACAAAATAAATATAATCTTGAGATAGAGACAGCCCTCCCGATTGTGGCCTATCGTGAAACCATTTCTAAGTCAGGGAAAGCCAGCCATAAGCATAAAAAACAAAGTGGTGGTCATGGCCAATTTGGTGAAGTTTATTTAGATGTTGAGTCTCTAGACCACGGCGAGGGTTTTCAGTTTGTGGATAAAATTGTGGGGGGTGCGATCCCAAAAAACTTTATTCCTGGAGTCAAAAAGGGAGTTCTAGAGGCCATGGAAGAAGGTGTTCTGGCTCGTTATCCCATGACAGATATTAAAGTGACCTTATATGACGGGAGCTTTCATCCAGTGGACTCCTCAGAGCTTTCATTCAAACTGGCGGCCCTTCACGCTATGAAAAAGGCTGTCAGTAATGCAAGTCCCATGTTACTTGAGCCCATCATGTCTGTGAAGGTTCACACCGATAAAGATATACTGGGAGATGTTTTGGGGGATCTACAAAGTCGTCGGGGTAAAATACTGGGTGTGGAAGCGGATAGTCAAACCACCCATCAAACAGTGAATGCTCACACGCCTCTCTCAGAGATGCTTGAATATGCTAGAGATATTCGCTCTCTCACGGGAGATCGGGCTAACTTTGAAATGGATTTCTCCCATTATGAATCTCTGCAGGGGAAATTGGCAGATAAAATCATCGAAAAGCGTAAAGAGACATGATTACAGAAAACAGGCTTTAAGTCGAGAAAGGGGATATTTTTTCATAAATTCCATTGACATTCTTAGCGATTTGTGATAGTATTCATATAGCCTCATAAAGTGACTTGAAGGGGTAGGCAGTTAATGACAGGTTGGGCTATTTACGATTAGACCTGATTGAATGCCAAGAGGAGCCGATGAAGTTATTCTCATTTCGTTTTGATCTCATTAGAGAGCGTGTAGTCCGATACCTCGAAGATAGATTGATCCCTATGATGGGGACTAAAATAAATAATAAGTTGGAAGATATTAGACAAATTCTTATTAAACGATACGGTATGGAAAAAAAAGAAATGATTAACGACTATATCAAGGCTTGTAAAGAAGAGCTGTACCAGGAGGTGGGCCCTGAATATGTGCAAAAGTTCGTTCAGGATGAGGCAGACAGGGCCATTCGTATGCTTACCTCGGCCTTTGAGAACCCAAAAAAGCCTGTCGATGAGGATGACAATCCCTTTGACTTTGATGAAAGCGCCAGTGATCTGTTTATCTATACTCATCCCCTTCCCATCGTCCAGGACTTCACTCAAACTTCGATTTGTAAGAATTAATCATGTTATTTGTTATTATCGCCGTGGACGCTCATGACTCTATAGAAAAGCGACCCCTCTATCGAGAGGAGCATTTAAAGCGACTAGAACGCCTTAATGATGAAGGAAAACTATTAATGGCGGGGCCTTTCACGGATACAAGCGGTAGTTTAATCATTATTGATGCCCCATCCCTTGAAGAAGCCAAGGAATTCGCCAGGACAGACCCTTTCTATCTAAATGGAGTCTATGCAAGCGTTGATGTGAAGCCCTTTAAAAAGGTGCTTCCATAAGTGTGAACAGGGGTGGAACTTGCTACCTTGTTTCACCCAATACTCTAACGGGATATGGGATTCTTTTCCTCTACGGAATGCTGAAATCTGGCATAAAAGACGGACATAAAGATCTGTCCATAAATCCGCAGGGGTTGAACATGGAAACTGTTGAATTGCCCCTACAGGCGGTTGGATAAACCCGTCTTTATAGGTTATCACTCCCAAAAAAGTTTATCTGTTTAGACTTCTTTTAACTATCTTTATTCATAGAATGTATTCATCTATCTAATTGAAGGAATTATTATGTTAAAGTTTGCATTAGTGGGCTGTGGCCGGATAGCAAAAAGACATTCCGAATTATTAGGGTCCAGTCAAATAGAGAACGCCAAATTAGTGGCTGTCTGTGACCCAGTCAAGCATAAGGCCAAAGCCATCTCGGAGAAGTTTGATATACCGTATCATACGGATATGAACGAAATGATGGAAAAGGAAGCCATTGATGTGGTCTCGATTCTGACGGAAAGTGGTTATCACGCAAAGCATGTCATCAATCTGGCTCAATATGGGAAGCATATGGTCGTAGAAAAGCCGATGGCCCTCACGCTGGATGACGCTGACAAAATGATAAGCACATGCGATAAAAATGGCTGTAAGCTGTTTATTGTTAAACAAAACCGA
>CAJXGR010000172.1 GCA_913053665.1 uncultured Spirochaetia bacterium | reverse complement strand
ATGCAGGCACCATAAGGGTGAATGCCATCTATCCGTACGGGTTCAACATGTTGAACCCGTACGGATAGATGGTGGAAAGGCGAACACGTGGGTTCGTCCCTAGAACAGGCAGTTGTTCAGCGTATTAAAAAAAGCCGTATTCCTTAAGCTTTCTGTGGAGGGTGGATCGATCGATTCCCAGTATTTCGGAGGCCTTCGTTTTGTCCCCATCGACAGCCTGGAGGATCTTGATGATGTGATCATGGACTAAATCATCGATGGACTTCAAGTTGTTCTCATTCTTTTTCATAAAGGGCAGATAGGATATACTTTCCAGCGTAAGACAGTCTCCTTTTTCTATGATCATAGCTCTCTCTATGATGTTGGAGAGCTCTCGGACGTTTCCTGGAAAGGAATAGGTCATGAGATTAGTAAGTGCATCCTCACTGATAGACTTAATCCGTGTGTTGATCCCTTTGAACTTCTCTATGAAGTGGTGGGTCAGGGCTTCTATATCTTTGGGACGCTCTCTTAAAGGAGGAATATCGATCTCAAAGACGTTTAGCCTGTAGTAAAGGTCTTCCCGGAAGGCCCCCAGCTTGACATTCTTATTCAGAGGCTGATTGGTGGCCGCAATCAGACGGATGTCTGCTGTAATCTTCTTTTCCCCCCCCACCCTGTAAAAAGCCCGCTCTTCCAGGAATCTCAAGAACTTGGACTGCATATTCAAGGGGATTTCAGCGATCTCATCCAGAAAAAGAGTGCCTTCAGAGGCCAGTTCTATATAACCTTTCCGACTTTTATCAGCTCCTGTAAACGCTCCCTTCTCGAAACCAAACAATTCGCTCTCAAAGAGATTCTCCTGAATGTTCGCACAGTTGATGCTAATAAAAGGCGAGTTTTTCCGCTGACTTCTCATGTGGATGCAATTGGCTATGACTTCTTTTCCTGTCCCGGTCTCACCAAGAATCATAACGGTAGTCAGTGTTTGAGCCACTTTTTCGGTGAGTTCCATGACGAACTTCATATTGGGATCTTCACAAATCACGGGTCGCTCATTGTTCATGGTAAATCGAGACTGTCTTAAGGTCTTCAACTCATTGATCTTGCGTAGTTTAGAGCATAAGTGATAAGCATCCACAGGTTTCAGGATATAGTCATAAGCTCCTCTTTTGATGGCTTCAACACCTTCTTCAGTAGTCCCATAGCCGGTTATCAAGATGACTTCTGTTTCGGAGGACACAGTTTTCACACGGTCGAGGACGGTCAGACCATCCATTTCGGGCATTTGTATATCGCTGACTACTACATCGTAATAGTTTTGTTCCAGTATCTTTAATGCCTTTATGGGAGAGGTAAAACCATCGATTGGGTACTCTTTTTTGATGGCCTTTTGAAGCACTTTGTTGAGTGTTTGGTCATCTTCAATGAGTAGAACTTTCATAGACCTGATCCATAAAACGTAGTGTTACAGTGGTTCCTTTTCCAAGGATTGAGTCAAAGTGGATTTGTCCATTGTATCGCTTGACCAGGTTGTTTACGATACTTAAACCCAGACCTGTTCCCTTATCGGGTGGTTTTGTCGTGTAGAATGGGTCGAAAATGGAAGGCATCTCATCTTTGCCTATTCCGGAGCCATTATCTTTTATTTTTATAGTGACAAAATTGTCTTTTCGTCCCATAATAATTTCTATTTTCCCTTGTTCATAGCAAGCATCCAGAGCGTTTAATACTAAATTAAGAAGGATTTGCTCAAAGTGCATTTGATTGCCATAAAGATTACAATCTTCCAGATCATAGTATAGATCAGCTTTTCTGGCACTCAATTCGAAAATAGGTTTGAGTTGTATGACCACTTCTTTCAAGTTAAATTTACAGCAACCGGTGTTTGGATTATGCATCAAATGAATGCTTTTAAGATCATCAATAATGTTGACGCAACGGATGGCCTGTTCTTTGATGATGGATATATCTTCGTGATGACCGTTATCCATATCATCCTGAAGCATGTTTGACACAAGGATAATAGAGTTTAAAGGCGTGTTGAGTTGATGAGAAAGGCCGGCTGACAAGATGGAGAGAGAGGATATGCGATCTAGAGTCTCAAGCTTCTTGCGGGACACGGTGAGTTCTTGAATGTATCGTTTTAAGGAGATGGCCATATTCTTTATATTTCTTGCGATTTCTTTGATTTCATGATCCCCTGAGATCGGGAAGTCATAATCCAGATCTCCCTTACCATAGCGGGCCAAGGAGTCCTTAATCGCTTTAAAAGGCTTGACAAACTGTTTGGAAAAGGCAAAGCCAGTAATGATACTCATAATAATCGCTATGAACATGATCAGAAAAACGCTTTTTTGCAAAGTCTTTATATCTTGATAGAAGTAGTCGCCACTGATTTTAACAGCGAGCTTCCAAACCTGATTGGAATTGTCGTAGGGGGTTATGGTTGAAAAGATCAAGGAATCATGGGTGTCTGGAATTACATAGACACCACTTTCGTGGCTTCGTAGATAGTCTTCAGCGGCCTTTCCATAAAGATTAGAGAATCGATACTTTGTGTTAAACTGATTAGCAAACTCATACTTTTTTTCTTTATGGAGAACAAAAATGCCATCTCTTTCCTTTTCTATGGAGTTAAACTCTGTCATAAAGGAATAAGCTTTTTTGTCTTTGTTAAACGTGCTCATACAGCCTCCAATGGCATTTCCCCAAAAGTTGACGATGAGATACCCTATCTTTTTTGACTTGGAGTAATAGGGAATGGAGATCCGTAACATAGATGGACAGAACTGAGTCTTACCGGGTAAAGCCCCCCGCTCGAAGTTGGATAGGATGTATTCCCCTTTTTTCGCATTTAGGGATTTCTTAAAGAAGGCTTTATTTTTAACGGAGATAGGGTGGTAGCTAGCTTGACCACTTATATTTGCCCCTTGTTTTATAAATATTTGAATATTTCCCTTTAAATCCAAAAGGCGAATGGCCTGAATGCTGGGTATTTCAGTTTGGAGCTTTAAAAGACGTGACTCAATATTCGCCTTTTCCCTTGTGTCACCCTTCAGGAATTTTACCGCACTCTCACTATGAAAAATGGCATAAGCAATGCTTTTAATGGAGGTTAAGACCCTAATCACTGAACGTTTGTTTTCATTGGCCAGGAGTTGGCCTTGAGAATTGATCTCTTTAAGAAAAATCTTTTTACTTTGGTGGTAATAAACAGAAGTAATGATAATGAATATAACGGAAGCTAGAATCGCTATATAAATAGAAAGTCTTTTTGCCATATTTTTAACCTTTTGTTTGGAAGTGAGATAAGCTAAACATGATTGTCACGATCTGTCAAGTCTTTTTTAAGGAAAGTTTGTTTTTTAATCTATCGTTTTACGGTTTCAAACATCTTGATACCGCAACAATAGGGTCTCTAGAAGAAAAAAGTATCACTTTCAACGATTATTTATTATTTTTCATGTAGCCTTTTATTACTGAATAATTCATCAATTATATATTATTAAGGAGATTAACAGACCATGTCTAATATAAAATATGTCTATTTCTTTGGTGATGGGTCTGCTGAAGGGAATGCCGACATGAAAAACTTGTTGGGCGGCAAGGGAGCCAATCTCGCCGAGATGACTAATCTTGGAATGCCTGTTCCACCAGGGATTACCATCACCGCGGAAGTTTGTACGTATTATAATAAGAACAATCAATACCCTGAAGGCCTTAAAGAGACCGTAGAAAAAGGGTTGACTCGCATAGAAAAGATGATGGGCAAACGATTCGGCGATCCAAAAGACCCTCTCCTCCTTTCAGTACGATCGGGGGCGAGAGTCTCCATGCCTGGAATGATGGATACCGTACTGAACCTGGGACTCAACGATCAAACCGTTCAGGGACTCATTGAAAAGACCAGTAACAAACGGTTCGGCTTCGACAGCTATAGGCGATTCATACAAATGTACTCCAACGTGGTGATGGGGATGAAGGGTGAGCATTTAGAGGCTGTTCTGGATGCGTTGAAACAGAAAAAAGGAGTGGGATTAGATACTGAACTGGACGCTGAAGATTTAGAAGGCCTTATCCCTGTCTATAAGGCAAAGGTAAAGGAAATCACCGGGAAGGACTTTCCTGAAGACCCTGTCGATCAGATGTGGGGGGGGATAGACGCTGTATTCGGCTCTTGGAACATAGAAAGAGCTGTATTCTATCGTAAACTCAATAATATCCCAGAAGATTGGGGCACAGCCGTGAATATCATGTCCATGGTCTTTGGAAACACAGGTGAGAAGAGTGGTACAGGAGTTGCCTTTACTCGGGATCCTGCTACAGGCGAGCGACGCTTCTACGGAGAGTTCCTGAAAAACGCTCAAGGCGAGGACGTGGTCGCCGGGATCCGAACGCCTCAAACCATTGATCACTTGGAGAAGCATTTTCCACAGTGCTATAAGGAACTCACAGAAATCTATCAGAAGCTTGAGAACCACTATCGGGATATGCAGGACATTGAGTTCACCATTCAGGAAGGGAAGTTATGGATGCTTCAGTGTCGAGTGGGGAAGAGAACAGGGTTTGCGTCCTTCAGAATTGCTGTAGACATGGTTGAAGAAGGGTTGATCACAAAAGAAGAAGCTCTTTTACGGGTTGAACCCAATCAATTGAATCAGCTGCTTCGGCCAATCTTTGACTTGACAAGCAAAAAAGACGCTCTAAACAACAATCGAGGTTTGGCAAAGGGACTCAATGCAGGTCCAGGAGCGGCGACGGGGCGTATTGCTTTTTCGGCTGAAACCGCCATCGAGTGGAAGAAACAAGGTGAGAAGGTCCTATTGGTTCGTATTGAGACATCCCCTGAGGACATTGGCGGAATGAACGCATCAGAAGGGGTTTTAACGGCAAGAGGGGGGATGACCTCCCATGCGGCACTGGTCGCCCGCCAGATGGGCAAGGTCTGTGTGGCAGGATGCGATGCTCTGGACATCAATTACGGAACGAAGGAAATGAAAGTCAATGGTCAAACACTGAAAGAGGGAGATTATATCTCTATTGATGGAACCACAGGCGAGGTCATCGAAGGAGAGGTTAAGACCATCCCTTCAGAAGTCCTTCAAGTCTTGGTTCATAAAACCATGAAGCCTGAAGAGTCAGAAACCTATCAAAAGTTCGTTGAACTCATGGATTGGGCCGATGAAAAGCGTACACTGAAGATCCGAACAAACGCTGACCAGCCCGATCAGTGCGAAATGGCTCGATCCTTTGGAGCAGAGGGCATTGGATTGTGTAGAACGGAACATATGTTCTTTGAGGGGGATCGGATAGACGCCGTGCGTGAGATGATCCTCTCAGACGACCTAAAGGGCCGAAAGAAGGCCTTAGACAAGCTGCTACCCATGCAAAAAGGTGACTTTAAGGCCATCTTCCGTGTGATGGAAGGCCTTCCTGCTACCATCCGACTTCTGGATCCTCCTCTCCATGAGTTTTTACCCCACACGGATGATGAGATTCAAGGTTTGGCTCGTCAAATGGGCGTTTCTTTTGATCACTTAAAAGCTAAAAAAGACCATCTACACGAGTTTAACCCCATGCTGGGCCACAGGGGATGCCGCTTAGGTATTCTATATCCAGAAATTACAGAGATGCAGGTGAGAGCCATTATCGAGTCGGTCTGTGAACTAAAAAAAGAAGGGGTTCGCGTAGAGCCTGAAATCATGGTGCCTTTGGTGGGTCATGTTAATGAGTTGAAGGCTCAGAGAGAAGTGATCGATAGAATCTGTGAGAAAGTCTTTGAGGAACAGGGTATTCAGGTGGACTATCAGGTGGGGACTATGATTGAATTGCCCAGAGCGGCCCTCACGGCTGACAAGATCGCTCAGGAGGCCGATTTCTTTTCCTTTGGTACCAATGATCTCACCCAAACAACGTTTGGCCTGAGTCGTGATGATGCCGGGAAGTTCCTGCCCTTCTATCTGGAGAACGAACTTCTACAGGTGGATCCCTTTGTGTCATTGGATCAGGAGGGAGTGGGAGAGCTTGTCAAGATCGGTATTCAAAAAGGTAGATCGACTAAACCGTCTCTGAAAGTAGGGATCTGTGGAGAACATGGTGGAGATCCCAGCTCCGTAGAGTTTTGCCATAGACAGAATATGAATTATGTGAGTTGTTCTCCTTTTAGAGTGCCTATTGCGCGTTTAGCGGCGGCTCAGGCTGTTTTGAGATAGGGTGGATGGTGGGGGACAAAATTAGAGAGGTGTTTCAATGACTCGAAATCACGAAGATTTATCCTTAAAAATACTGAGGATTTTATACCATTTGGAACAGCAGAATCCTGACTCTCAATTGGCTTTAGACTCTTTAGAAGAGAGATTTAGCCTCCTAAAAGTGGATGAAGACCGACCTATAGTGAGAAAACTCCTCTCGGAACTCCTTTCATTAGAGCTGATTAGAGAGGTGAAAATTAAGAAATCCCCTCACTATGCCATTACTGAAAAGGGAATCAGACATTACGAGATGTTTAAGTACTTTCTTGATGACTCCAGTCAGAAGGCTGATGTCTACGTACAGGGCGATTGGTATGGAAATAATCATCATAATCAGTATGTTACAAAAGGCGGGACAGTCCACTTCCCCGGTGAAACAGAAGAGTTCATTCAACACTACGACGAATTGCTGGAAGGTCTTGAAAAAGTTGAGGCCTTAGTGATGGATTCACCCAATGGGAAAGCGATCCTGGAGGAATTAACCACGCTTAAAGCAGTGATCAACCAGGACTCATCGGCCTTTGGAGACAAAGTGAAATGGGAAAAAAGGCTGGAAGACCTATTCCAGGAGATTAAAGAAAAGATGC
>CAJXGR010000171.1 GCA_913053665.1 uncultured Spirochaetia bacterium | reverse complement strand
TTCTTCAGGACTATCCGGATTACTTTCAAAATGATCTTGTTCTTGCTTTGTTTCAGATTGAGTCGATCCACCTAATCCTTCTTTATTAGTCTGTTGGACCAGCTTTTCAGCCTGACGAACCGATAGATTGTCCTTTATGATGGTATCTCTGGCCTTTGAAATAGACTGACCTTCATTTAGAGACAGCAAACTCCGGCCATGACCTTCTGTAAGTCGTTCGTGGGTAATATCTTTCTGGATTTCAGAGGGGAGTTTCAAGAGGCGTAGGGTATTAGAGATAGCAGTCCGGCTTTTGCCAATTTTAGCAGATAGCTGTTCCTGAGTGAGATTGAGATTGTCAAGAAGCTCTTTATAACTGGTTGCTTCTTCAATTGAGTTTAGGTCCTGACGCTGTAGATTCTCTACCAAGGCTAATTCCAGCTTTTCATAATCAGCCGCTTCCTTTATGATAGCGGGAATGGTCTGAAGACCCACAAGCTGGCAGGCTCTCCATCTTCTCTCCCCCACGATGAGACTGTATTGACCACCCTCTCGGCTCACTACAATCGGTTGGATCAGTCCCTTCTCCTGAATGGAGTCAGCTAGTTCCCTAAGTTTCTTTTCATCAAAGAGCTTTCTAGGCTGCAGAGGGTTTGGTTGGATTGATTGGATGGGGACATTAAGTATATCTCGGTCCGGATTATCCACGTCAGAGACGGCTAAGAGAGCACCCAGTCCTCTACCCAATACTTTTTTAGGCATAATTTAATAGCTCCAGTGCTAATTTTTTATAACTTTTCGCTCCTACACAAGCTGGATCATAGGAAGAGATGGGTTTTCCATGACTAGGAGCCTCTGCTAATTTAACATTTCTTGGGATGACTGTCTTATAAACCTTTTCCTTAAAGTAATTGATGGCTTCCTCTACCACTTGGCTGGAGAGGTTTGTTCGGTTGTCATACATTGTGAGGACCACCCCTTCAATCTTAAGGTTTGGGTTTAAACCTTTCTGAAGAAGACTTATGGTTTTGAGAAGTTGTGCAAGTCCTTCTAAAGCAAAAAACTCACATTGTAATGGGATTAAGACAGAGTCAGCCGCCACAAGACCATTAACGGTCATGATATCGAGGGAGGGAGGGCAATCCACAAAGATATAATCATAGCGATCTCGTATGGGTGCTAAAGCCTTTTTGAGACGAGCCTCCCTGTCTTTCTGCTCTATAAGTTCAATCTGAGCCCCAGCCAGGTGAATGTTGACGGGTACAACCTCTAGATTGTCATAAAGAGTGGGCTTTATGATTGAATCGATGGCTATGCCATCCATAAGGACTTCGTAAATACTATTGTTTTCGTTTTGCTTGTCGATGCCAAAACCACTGCAAGTATTGCCTTGAGCATCAATGTCAACAACAAGAACCTTTTTATCTTGCTGAGCCAGATAAGCAGATAAATTAATGGCCGTTGTTGTTTTACCCACTCCACCTTTTTGGTTGGCTATAGTGATCACTTTTCCCATTTTAGTCTCCATTTAGGACTGAATTATTACGAGATGTCTCTCTTCATCAAGAAAAGGGACTTTGATTCTTTGAACAATGAGATGTTGCTTAAGTGTTGGGGACAGGCCTTCAAGTTCCTGAATGACCTTTTCTTTTTTCCCTTTATAGGCAATAATTTTCCCCTTATTTATATAAATACCAGATTCCTGAACGATTTTTTGCAAAGACCCAAAGGCTCTAACAAAAACATAATGATAGACTTCTTTTACTTTAGCGACCGAGGAATCAATGATCTCAACATTAGACAGTGATAAATGTAGAATAACTTCCTTTAAAAAGCAAATCTTTTTTTTACTGACTTCGCCAAGGTCTATTGGAAGCTTTGAGTCTATGATCTTTAACATGATACCCGGTAAACCCCCACCAGTCCCTAAATCTATGTACTTAGCATTGTAATTCCATAAACCCATGGACTTTAGAAATGAGATGGGGGTAAGTGAGTCTAAAACGTGACGGATAATAATCTCCTTTTCCCCTCTGATAGCCGATATATTGATGTTCCTGTTCCACTCAGTGTAAAGCATGATGAAACTGTCTATCTTTTGAATTACATCATCATTAAAAGAAATGTTCAGTTTTTTTAGTCCTTTTATTAATAAGTCTTTATTTTCAGATTCCATTGAATAATAGTTCTTTGAAGGATTTATTAGTCTATATCGAACAAGTTTTATCCCATTCACTCATGGTCCATATCGGCAGAAACGAAAGGGAATTTTAAACTCTCATTAATATAAAATAGAGTTGTATACACTCCTATATTTCTTTATTATCATGAATACTTGTGAGTTAAAAAAAATAATTAAGTAATCATGGAATAAACCGATGTAAAAAATGGTGAGTTGTTTAAAAAAAGTCATAATTATAAGGTTAAACAAAGATATTAGTTAGTAATGTAATAAATTATGAAGATTATAATAATCCTTATTACCCTTTCCATTTATTGTATTTCCTTTGCAGAAGACAAATCTCCCTCACGTAAGCTGTGGAATGATCTGGACTCTTTAGCCTTTGGCCATGACCCAAAGGGGATTGGGGAGCAATTTAAGAAACAGGATAAAGTTCATTATAAGCTTGTTAAGGTTGTGGAAGGGCATTTTGAAAGGGAGATAAAAAAAAGAGTTGATTTCCCTTATTTAATAAAAAAAAACCAAAACTTCTATGATGAAGACTTTTCAATTGTTACCCGATCGAATCACTCTCAATTGTCTCTCAGACAGATCAATGACTTCACCCTATCCCGATATTATCCCATCCATAAATGGAATCCATTGATTCAGTTTGTGAGGCTCACTTTCTATCGAGATCGATTGTATGAGAAAGAAGCAAGCCTTCATTTTCATAGAGTGAGCCAGGCTCTTGTTGTTTTGAGAGTCCTTAAAGATCGGCTGGGAGAAGCTCAAAGTGAAGAATCTGAAATCCAGTACAGGGGATATAACCGATTTCTTTGGAAGAATAAAAAAATACGCGTTGAATATATTTTTCACCCAGCGAAAAACAAATACTCTCAAATGATTGGATACAAAGGGACTCTAACATTTAGCCATTTGAGAAGTGCTAGACAAGCTAGATCTCATCTCAGGAAGGTTAAAAGCAAAATTAGAAGACTTTTAGCCAGTGAAAAGAATTAAAGGAATAATTCGTCTTTTTGTGTGTTGTTAATAAACGTAAACAGAGATCTCTCTAGTTTAGAAAGTTCTCCTTTTTTTAGCCCAAAATGCTATGGTCGTTGTTAGCGGTCATAGCATTTTTATTAGTTGTTTTTTTAGCCCCTCAAAATAATCCTTATCAGGTGTCGTCGCCGACCATCCACCCAATGCATTATCCCCTGACCATCTTGGGAACAAGTGAAAGTGAATGTGAAAAACCGTTTGGCCTGCTGCAGTCCCCGTATTTTGAAAGAAGTTGATCCCATCAAAGTTCAGAACCTCCCTTAATGCCTTGGCCACCTTCTGAGAGACCTGGACAAGATATGTCATCTGGTCATTAGGAATATCAAAGAGGTCTTCATAATGTTTTTTGGGAATAATCAGCGTGTGACCCTTGGTTCCAGGGAAAGCGTCCAGGAAGACATAAGTATGTTCATCTTCATAGAGCTTGTGGGATGGGATGTCACCTGCCAGGATTTTACAAAAGACGCAATCAGACAAGGAATACCTCCAGCAAGGTTCAGAAAAACTTGTATTAATAAGCTTTAAGGATTGGCATCCTTATTTATGCCGTTGTCAGTCATCGATCAAATACCAAAAATCACCCTCACCCCAACCCTCTCCGTGTAGGGAGAGGGAGCAAGAGGGAGAATAGCTTTTGGATCAGTAATCAGAGATTTGTAATTTGATGAAACGTTTACCCATATACCATAGGCGTTTTGGC
The DNA here is from genome assembly GCA_913053665.1 of uncultured Spirochaetia bacterium. Taxonomy (GTDB): domain Bacteria; phylum Spirochaetota; class UBA6919; order UBA6919; family UBA6919; genus CAJXGR01. The sequence goes on along the minus strand of CAJXGR010000171.1, from coordinate 2,925 downwards.
GAATCAATATTATCTTTCACCTTGTTATAAATAAACTTCATGCTACGTGATCGCTGTTTGATCTTGTCTCTCCGGGATCTATGAATATACTCTTTCATCTCGAGATATTTGTCATAAAGCCACTCATTGCTGAAGTGATCCCGTTTCATGGCATTTGGGTTCTGGAAATAGTAGTAGAACCAGTCTTTCGCAATGATGCGATTTTCCTGTTGGGCTTCCACATGGAGTTCAGTCCCGGGTAGGGGGATCAACATATAGAGGTGAACAACGGAAGAGTCGATTTCTTTCATAAAATCGAAGGTCTCCTGGATCATTTCCTTTGTTTCCCACGGGTAGCCGACGATAAAAAAGGAGTTACACAGGATATCAAACTCTTTACAAAGTCTAACGGCTGTTCGGACCTGCTCCAGAGTGATCTTCTTTTTTATTCGATCTAAAGTATACTGACTGCCGGACTCCACACCGATGGCTATATTAGTACAGCCTGTTTTCTTGAGTAGCTCAAGGAGTTCAGGTTTCACCACATGGACTTTCGTTTGTATGGTGTAATTTATATTGATGTTTCGCTGTTCCATAAGGGCGAAAAGCTCCTGCATCCGCTTGAAACGGAGGGCGAGAGTGTCATCTTCAAACATGATGTTTTTAATGCCTAGTTCATGGTGCATATAATCCAATTCGTCCACAACGTTTTCAGCCGTACGATAACGGATGCTCTTACCCCAGATCGGCTTTCTGGCACAGAACGTACAGGAATATGGACATCCTCGGCTGGTCAGGATAGAACCTCTGTGAAGCATGAATTCCCTCTCTGCTTCAGTGGGAAAATCTCTTATGGGATAGGGGATGCTGTCCAGATCAGCGATGAGAGTTCTGCTTTCTGTCTTGCAATACTCACCGTCTTTGTCAAAGAAGGCCAGGCCAGGGACGTTTCGGAGATCTCCGCCTTTTTCAAGGGTTTGCACTAGATCCAGCATGGTCAATTCCCCTTCACCCGCACAGACCACATCGATGTCAGGGTATTGAGCTGTCTCATAGGGGACTGAGGTGGGATGGATACCGCCAAACACCACAACACAGTTCGGATTAATCTTTTTCATGAGACGAGCCACCATCAGGCCAGTGTTCATCTGAGGAGTCATGGACGTGACACCCAGTATATCCGGTTTGACTTTCCCCAGAGTGGCCTCAATCTCTTTCCAGATAGGATTATCAAGGTTATCCATCTCCATTTTATATTGCTCACCATAGTTTTCGCTATAGGGTAGCCAGTCAGGTTCTTTTGGAGATATGGTTTCCGGGAAGTCAAAGTTGTAAACATATGTTTCATACTCATGCTTACGAAGCATGGCGGCTATATACCTGTTCCCCATAGGATTATACGCATAGGAGAAGGTGATAAATCTATAGAAAGGTGGGTTGATAAGCATCACCTTTGGATTCTTTATTTTATTTAGAGTCATTGTTTCCTCTATATGTTTTTGGTTTATTTGTTTAAATCTTGTCGAATCAAAGTCTATTTCTCTTAAGATATTAAGATAAAGGGAAATCACAAACTGTTTTTTTTAAAAAAGTAGGCTTCATGCGAATAATGGTTAAGCAGATATTGACTTTAAAGGCAGAATAGGTTAATTTGAAGGGTGTAAAACCAGATTTTGTATTGATCCTTGAAAATATCCGGATAGGGTATTGGCAAATAATTATTTACAGAGTAATGTTAAAGGGAATACTCAATGATTTGGTCATGGTTTATAGGAAATCATAAATTTCATATATATTTAATGGCAATAACTTTTCTATTGGTGTATCCTGAGATATGTGTTTCTGATTATGAATTGGTGCCTTTCAAACTTAAGGAGCTTCCCCCCAAAAAGAGTGCCGGAGACCCTTTGGAAACTCTTAGAGTTATCAATGTGCGTACAGACATCAAAAGACCGGTAAAATCAAATCGTCAAATTATCTTGCGTGGCGGCTATCCAATCCTTTTTGGGTCTGTAAAAAACCAGGAAGAATCATGGATTCCTTTTTTCAGTGTTGGATACAAATATAATTATCTTGAGTTTGAGTTGGGCTATTTTGGGCTTAACAGTAAGACAAATCTTCTCCCTAACAAGAGAGTGAGTCACCTTTTCCCTGTAACCGTCAGTCTTGTGGGGGATATTCATTTGAGCAATAAAATCATAGTCTCCCCTAAAATTGGGGCGGGTGCTATGTTAACCCTGACTCACGCAAACTTTAGCAATAGTTACTATTCTACTTTTGCTTTAGGAAAGGCAGCCATTGAGTTTTCATTTAGAATTGGAAAGCATTTTTATATCAAACAAGAAAATAGTTTACTGATAGGACAAGATCTCCAGGAAAAGTTGGTTAGCAATTTGCATTTTTACTTTATTCCTAGTTTAGCTGTTAGCTATCGATTATAAAGCTTTGTGTTTCAGTATCCTGGAAATATTCAAGGAAAAAGGCTTATTAAGCCAAGCAAAATGAATAAGCCAATAACTATTAAAGGAGAGAGCGATGTCAAGTAAAATCACATTATTTGTTTTGATAGGCGTATTTTGTGTGACTTTTTCTTGTGATCCTTTTGATACCAATACCACCACTGTGTCTATTGGTCCAATCGCAGAAGTTGAGCCGAATGATTCTCTTGCTACAGCCACTAATCTAGGGGTTAATATTGATAAGGGAATGGTGATAACGGTAACCGGAACGACAGACGGGGCTCCCGATGATTATTTTACATTCGGCTGGGGAACAGCCACAACCATTAATGTAGTAGCTACATGGGCTACTGGAAGCGATGCTCTCGATCTTATTATCTATAATACTGTTGGTACAGTGATTGCACTCGCTGCCTCTACTTTTTTCGATTTAGAAACAGTTTTATCGCCTCCAGGACAAGTTCCCATGCATGTCCAAGTATTTAGT
>CAJXGR010000170.1 GCA_913053665.1 uncultured Spirochaetia bacterium | reverse complement strand
ATAGATTCTTATATCCCGAACTCACGTTATATTAACGTTCATCAATATCGGGAACCTGATTTTTAACGCCTCCTTAGTCATAAATACTCTAATGGGATTTGATTAAAAATATAGATAAATAAACGTCATGGGACAGAAATATTACGCAGTAACTCTAGTATTGCAAGAGAATTGCTTTCTCAATAGAGCTTTGGATTAAACACTCTTTTACAGGACAAATATTATCATCTGATTTTCTCTTTCCATCCTGGGGAGACAGGATCAGGACACGATAAATGAGTTCCTAAACCTATGTTTTTTTTTAAATAGAGATAAATAAATCCTTGTAGATAGACGAGAGAAAAAAAAGTAAAGTCATTGACAAATCAAAATAATATTGTATAATTTACCAACGTTTTTTGCTTGATTTCTCAATCAAATGACATGAATAAAATCCGTTAATAACTTAATAACACAAAGATAATAATGTGGCTTGGAAGGTTAAGAAGAGATTTTAAGCTATTGTATGAGATCAAAAAAAATGTGGAATCTATATAAAAAAATTGAAATATGGAACATTGATCCTTTTTTTGTGTTAATCATGTTTAAATAAGAGGGCGACTTTGGAAAGTCACTTGGAAGAGGAAAGTGATGAGATACTCATGCTCTCCTTTAAGTCAGGAGAAGAAAAAGCTTTCGAGGAGATAGTTAAGCGATATAAGACAAAGCTTTTTAACTATATATATAAGTATATAAGTGATGTGGAACGGAGTGAAGAAATCACTCAAGAGGTCTTTATCAGGGTCTACCGAAGTCGGGACCGTTATAAGATTAAAGCCAAGTTCTCTACTTTTATATATCGAATTGCTCTAAACCTGGCTTTTAATGAAGTAAGGAACCGGAATAGAAGGAAAACAGACCCCCATAATGAGTTCGATGACAAGATCTTTAACGATAAAATAAAAGAGCATAACACACCAGAAAAGCTCTATGAACGAAAAGAAGTAGAAATCATTGTTAATCAGGAGATTAGCAATCTGTCGAGCAAGTATAAGGATGTGATTTTATTATGCGATATTGAGGGTCTCTCATACAAAGAGGTGGCCAAGATATTAAACATATCGATTGGTACAGTTCAATCTCGATTAAGTCGAGGTCGGGTGCGATTGAAGCAAAGATTAGAAAACGTTTTGAATCTAAAATAAGAGATGAGGATAAAACAATGAAAGAAGAAAAAGCCTATAAAATGCTGTCAGGACTTTTGGATAATGAACTCATGGCCCATGAACGGTTTGAAATAATGGGGCTGATTAAGACGGACCCGTGGTATGCTCAAAAGCATAAGGAGCTTGTCAGGCTAAGAGAATCTCTTATTGGTTTACCTCAAATGTCTCTCTCACCCCATTTCGAAGCGAATCTAACAAATCAAATCAATAATACCCAATCCCAGGTCAGTTGGCTCAGCCGACTCACAGATTATGGCGTCATGAATAAGGTGGCTTACGGCCTGGTGACGGCTTCCATCATCTTTATGGCCTTTATTGGGACACAAATCTATTTTCCCAACGACTCTACTCCCCCCCCATCTTCTGCAATCACTCTTAAATCTCCCACTACAGCGGTTGTTCATGAAAGCAAACCAGGAGCCCAATATCAAGACTTGGATGTAGCCATTATTGACACAGAAGGCTATCTCAACCTTTATAAGGGTACCGATTTTCTTCAGATTAAGTTGGATGAAGACAATCCTAAAATTGCCCCTGAGAAACAACGCATGTTTCGCGAGGTTCTTAACAATTATGAATATATGAGAGGCATGTACTGGAAGCATAAGGGCGATTTTAAAAAAAGTCGGGAATGCCTCGAACGTTTTATAGCAGAACACCCCACATCTGGAGTATCCCGACATATTAGAACAGAACTTAAAAGTCTTCAAATAAAGAATCAGGAATCTTATGGCAGATAAAAAATATCTGTTTCTATTCGTCATCATTTTATCTATTTCAATCAACCCTCTAGCCTATGCTGTGACTAGCGCTGACCAGTTAAACGCTCCTTTTATAAAGATCAATCAGCAGGTGATGCCTAGCATTGTCCACTTGAGGGTGGTGAAACACACATTTAATCCTATGGCTCTATTCGGACGGGGAGAACCCATTCCCTCCCAAATCGTTGAAATGGTCGGCTCAGGGGTTATCGTAAGCCCTGAAGGCTATGTGGTCACCAATAATCACGTGATCACTGAGGCTGATGAGATCAAAGTCATCCTGGATAATAACGAAGAGTATTTCGCCAAGGTGATTGGGACTGATAAGTACACTGATTTAGCCATCATCCAGTTTAAGGCAAAAAAAGGATCCTTTAAAGTTGCTCGATTGGGTAATTCAGATCGCTTACAGGTGGGGGAGTTCGTCCTGGCCCTCGGAAGTCCCTTTGGTCTCAGGAAGTCAGTGACTCAAGGGATCGTGAGTGCCAAAGGGCGAAAGAATGAGATTGGCTTTGGTGTCAATTATATCCAGACAGATGCCGCTATCAATCCCGGAAATAGTGGTGGAGCCCTCGTTAACATGAAGGGTGAGGTGATTGGCATAAACAGCCTGATTTTATCCAGAAGTATGAATCGCCAAACAGCCGGTTTTCAGGGGATTGGTCTCGCTATCCCCATTAACCTTGTGAAAAAGGTCATGAAAGAAATCCTGAGTCATGGACGGGTTATTAGAGGGTTTTTGGGTATCATTCCTGCCAATGGAGATGTGCAAAGCTCTAAAGGACTCAGAATCAAGAAAGGCATTCTTGTTAATGCTGTGGTACCCAATTCTCCTGCAGACAAAGGGGGCATCAAAGCCTGGGACATGATTATCCAGGTGGGGCTCCGAAAAACAGATAACTTTGACCAACTAAGAAAAGTGATTGCTGGGACGAAGGTGGGGAAGGCGATTCAGATCACATTGATCCGTAAGAAAAAGAAAGTGAAGGTGAAAGTTGTTATTGGAGACTTTGACACGTTCAATGGGAATAAAAGTAAAAAACCGATAAATAAAGCAAGGAAGCCTGAAATCGATTATACAGACCCATCCATTGGATTAAAGCTTAAAGCCCTGACAAGTGATGAAAAAAAGCTATTTAAGAATATAAAGGTCACTTATGGTGTTCAGGTTCTAAAAGTTAAAAGAAACTCTGTTGCCTCAAAGGCTGGAATCCAGCCTGGAGATGTACTTTTAGAAGTAGAGGGAGAGGCTGTTAAGTCCCCTGTTTCCTTCCAATCATCCATTCGATCCTATAAAAGAGCCCACTTCTGTCGGATTCGTCTGATCAGAAAGATGACACATATCCTGATCCTTCCAGTTACCTTATAAATAACATGAGTTCGATTTATAAGATGCCACAGAGACACTGAGTCACAGAGAAACTAATGGGAAAGAGTTTATTAATTTCACAAGAAACGGATTTATTTAATCTCTGTGTCTTTGCGCCTCTGTGGCAAAAGAAATAATCATCGAACTGACGTTAAGTGCTAAGACAGTCCAGGCGGGGGAAATTGGGAGCATAAATCTCTCACTTCTTTTTCTATTCTGCCTAAAAGAGACTCATTGGTATAGTCATTCACCACCTCATGCATCCATGCAGCAATCTGTTTCATTTCATTCTCTTTCATCCCTCTTGATGTGACTGCTGGGGTTCCGAGGCGTAGACCACTTGGATCAAAGGGCTTTCTTTGGTCAAAGGGGACTGAGTTCGCATTACAGACAATGCCAGCCTGATCGAGGGCTTTGGCGATGGGACGTCCTGAGAATCCTTTATTGGTCAGATCGATCAATATTAGATGGTTATCTGTTCCACCCGTGACCAGGTCAAAGCCATCGGCAAGAAGGGTTTCGGCCAGAACCTTGGCTTTCTTTACGATTTGACTTGCATAGGTCTTAAAATCAGGGCTGGAAGCTTCTTTTAAGGCAACGGCAATAGCGGCGGTAGTGTGATTATGAGGCCCACCTTGTAAAGTAGGGAAAACAGCTCGATCAATGGCTTTGGCATGCTCCTCCCGACAAAGAATCAAGCCCCCCCGTGGGCCTCTTAGAGTTTTATGGGTAGTAGTTGTGACCACATCCGCGTAAGGTACAGGGTTCTGATGCTCACCACCCACCACAAGGCCGGCTATATGGGCGATGTCGGCGGCAAAGACGGCCCCAACTTCTTTGGCTATGTCAGAAAAGGCCTTAAAGTCTATTTCTCTGGGATAGGCACTGGCACCAGCCCATATGAGTTTAGGACGTTCTTTTTTGGCTATGTCTCTGATCTGATCGTAGTCTAATCGTCTGGTTTTTTCATTCAGGATGTAAGGAACAGACTGGTAGGTGCGGCCTGAAAAGCTGACCTTCCACCCATGTGTCAGGTGACCTCCATGGGGTAGACTTTGGCCCATAACAGTGTCTCCAGCCTCAAGAAAAGCATAGTAGACGGCCATATTGGCAGGTGAGCCGGAGAGGGTTTGACTATTTGCATGGTCCGCTCCAAAGAGACTTTTGGCCCGATCATTGGCTATGGTTTCAATCTGATCGATGATTTGCTGACCCTCGTAGTAACGTTTCCCGGCATAGCCCTCAGAGTATTTATTGGTCAAAACAGTCCCTGTGGCCTCTAAAACGGCTTTAGAAGTGTAGTTTTCCGAAGGGATGAGTCGGATTTTATCGATTTGTCTTTTTTCTTCTTCTTTAATAAGACGATAAATATCAGGGTCTTGGTTTTTTAAGTGTTCCACGCTTTAATCTCCTATGCTTTGAGTCTTCATTCCTTTGTAGAAGAACAGAAGAGCGATTAAGAAATCAACATCTCTCTTCTATTCACATATACGAAGGATACAATAGTTCTCGGATAAATGCTAAAAGGTTTTTATTACCCTGACTGCCCCCACAATAAGGGAAAGTCAGGGATTTTAATATGTTTTGTAATAAAGTCTTATAAAGGAACTATCGTCTACGTCTTCCACCAGAACTACGCCTGGAACCAGAGCTACGTCTGGAACCAAAACTACGACTCGGACTACTAAAGCTTTTACGGGCGGTTCCGGATTTACTGGATCCAAAAGTCCTGCTTTTAGTACTAGAAGTAGCTTTTCTGCTGCCCTTATAGAAACTTCCTTTTCCTGAACTCTTGCCAGCCCATTTACGTGCACCCTTTCTCATACTGGAGGGAGCATTTTTACGAAACTTGGCATTCAGCTTACGAGTTTGGCTTTTTTGTTTAGACCATGCAGAAGTCTTTCGATAGGTGCTTCGAGACCGTCGGATAGATCGAACTCGACTTACTGGGGTGTAGTAATTCCTGTAGTAAGGGCTATGCCAGGTTGTATAGTAGCCCAAGAGAGCTCCTGTCATCAAATAAGACATCATTGAAGGACGATAATACGCGTAGGGGCCATATCCATGGTAGGCAATATTCGCTTGTTTAGTCCCCTGATCGAATGTACGGGTTAAGGTAAGAAGTTGCTGATCATTAGAGCCCAGACCATTGGGTGGATCATCCTTGTCTATGTAAAGAGTGACCACTTGTTTGTCTTGACCTTGATTTTCGACCTTAACAAAGACGATTTCGCTACCTGTGTAAAGTTCATTGACCTTGTCTTCAAACTTTTGGGGATCGGTGGCGTTCTTAAAGGCCTCCCGGACAGCTTTAACATCCAGGTTAACCAGTTGGGCCCTGTTTCTGCCTGTATCCATCTCAACCATTCGCTTATCTTTATCGCTCTTGCCGCAATTCACCAAGGTGGTCACAGCAAAAAGACTGACTAGCATAAAGATCACTAACTTTTTCATTTGTCCTCCAGGAATATTTATTAAGATAGCTTTAAAAAACAACATACCAGAAAAATGGGTCATACACCGGGTTAAAGTAGTAGGGATCGTTATAATAATAGTCTGTCTCAACGATAACTTCTTCGTCCTGACGCCCGTTCCCTCCAGATTGACCTTCCACACGAGTGATTTCAATGGGAGGCAGATTGGCTTGCTCTTTGGCACGTTCTTCCTCAGCCTCTTTAAGAACCTGATCTAAAGCGTCATCATCAAAGGCTTCCATGTTATTGATATCCTCAAAGAGCATGTCATAGAAGTCCTTAGAGGTGATGACATCCTGCCAATCTTCCTTACGCTGGGTGGGATCAATGTTCCAGTTTTCCTGCCATTCATTAAAATCATCAAACTCCCCGTCATAAAGGCCCCAAAGAAACCTTGCTCTTAAAGGATTCACTTTATCCCGCCGCATCAGATTGACCTTTGTGGCTGGATCAAACTCCTGGTATTTATCAATGTAGCCTTCGACTTCTGCTACTATCTTATCGATATACTCTGATCCATCCTGAGTGAGGGCGTATCGGGCCTTATCGGTATCAATCTCGATAAGGTCATGAAAGAAAAGATCATCAAGAATCGATTCCATTTGTTCATCCAGACCGGATAAAGGAACTTCAAACAGATGACCACCTTCTTCAGGGGGGAGATCTACCTTTTTAAGGATGTATAGACCCGCGTATTTCATAATCTCCATATTCACTTTTTTATTAGTGTCCTCATCCAAATCTTGATCGTAAAAGAAGGGAAATTGATCCGCCATGACCTTTTATGCCTCCAGACATCATAAATCCTCGTCTTGGAAAGGTATCAGAATTTATGCCATTGTCAAGTAGAAATTATTGAAATGTTTTGTTATCCTAATAAAATGGATTATATTTATTTTGTTGCGTTTTTTGTAAACCCTTAAAAGTGGAGGATGGTATGGGAGAAGTCAGGTCAAAGATTAAATTAACTAATTCTACGGATATGGGCATGGCGCGTAGAAAATTAATAAGAGATGATGAAGTACGAT
>CAJXGR010000169.1 GCA_913053665.1 uncultured Spirochaetia bacterium | reverse complement strand
TACTACTCATACTCCCATTTCAGCAGCCAGGGATCTTTCGTCCGTTCCTGAAATGCTTTGAGCTTGATTTAATAAGTTGATCTGCTTTCTCTCGTTGGCTATCTGCGGCTTGAGGGTAAACGAGGAGAGGGAAAACTAAAAGGTAAAATAGGGAATATCTTGATAGTGTGTGAAAAGATTGATTCATAAAGCCATTCAATACATCTTGTACATAATAACTCAGGTATTATTTAATGGGTCAGGCTGATCAGAAGCCTTTGTCTCTCCAAGAGTTTGAATAATAGATTTCTCTACCTGGTTATCAGTAGACTGAGAAGTCATTTTCTTATCTATTTCAGACAGCTCTATGTCATTCCCATCCTGGGTTTCATCATCTTTACTGTCCCCCAGGATTTTTTCAAGGGCAAAAGCCATACGTTGATGGATCTCTTCAATCTTGCTCTTGGCCCCGCATTTCATGTACAAGGGCAAAGCGTTTAGAGGTAATTGCTTATCATAAAAGTAATAATCCGCCACCCGAAGCAATCCACTTTGATAGTCTGCCTTCAGAAAGTACTTTTGGGCTAATTGTATGTCCCTGTCATTAAATAGCTTGTTTCCTTCCCGGATCAAACTCATTCGTTCTTTTTGCGTCATAATGCTACCCTGATAATGATAATTTACTTAATATTCGGTCAAAGAAAAAGAGAAACTGTACTTTATTATTCAATTTTTTTTAGGACGTGACAAGTCAATATTTATTATTCAGCAATTTGGATCGCTCTTTAATTTCTTTGAGCCTCACAGTATCCATTTTAATATAAATACTCTTATATTCAGAAACTTGAACTTCACCAGGTGATGCGTTCTTCCTTTTTGAGAGGTATTTTCGCTTGGTATACATCACCTCACCTTCTTGGTGACCCTTGGCTTTGCTGTAATTCAATGCTAAATTAGCCGCATCCAATAGACTTTCTTCATCAATGACTTCATCTTTCCTGAGCGGAACAACGATATGGGATCCTGGATAATCTCTGACATGGAGCCAGAGATCATTTCCTCTTGCTACCGAGAAGGTGAGCCGGTCGTTGTCACGGCTTGTTTTTCCCACATAGATCACCTTGTTTTTAGCTGAATAGTACTGCTGATAGGGTAGTGATGGACCCTTATTCTGCTTTTGACCCTTTACCTTTTCCGATATGGATCGATTCACTTCCCTCTCATCCTTATTTATATGAAGATAACCTTTTAATTCCTCAGGCCCAGAGATTCCTTGAGCGGTGGTGTAGAGTATATTCAGCCTGTCACAGTGAGACTTGGCAGTAGTAAGCTTCTCATTCACGTGGTTCAAACCGCTTTTTAACTTCCTGGCTTTCTTGAAATAAGCCGCAATATTATCAGAAGGGCTTTTAAGCGGATCAAGACGGATGGAAATCTCGTTAAATGGTGAGTCAAAGTAGTTTTGTACCATGATTATCTCATCCCCCTTTTTGACCTTGTGAAGTTGGCTTTTTAATAACTCTCCTTTCTGCTGCCAGTCTTCCCATCTGTCACAGTCCTTCTGCTGCTTCACAAGATTGCTGAAAGCTTTCTCACTATTTTTAAGAGCCCGCTTTAGACCAGAGATCAATTTGGAGAGAGTCTTTTGGTAGCCAAGTTCTTCGACCAACTTATCATAATGTTCTTCAACAGACTGATTGAAGAGTTTATCAGGGTCTTCCGGGATAGTCAGTGAACCAGTATATTTTCTTGGTTCGGGCGGATGGTACGGCTTATGGATTAGATCATCGTGATCCTTTGGCTTCAGTGTATAAAGAACATTTCTATCCGAATCGAGAACCAATATATCTTCTCGACGTTCTATCATCTCAATGATCAGATAGAAAGTTTGATCATTATTTTTAATAGTGATTTCCACCAGCCGATCTTCGTTTAATATCTTTATTCCTTCAAGAATACCGCCCCGAAGATGCTTCCTGAGATAGGCCAAAAAAGCGGAGGGAGTCTTTTGCCCTTTCCATCGCCTTTGTGTAAGGTGTAATCTCATAACTTGCCTGTCCAGATTAATTAACAAATGGTATTCTTTCTTTTGATAGAGTTTAAAGATAAAAGAAGACCTGGTGATTTCGGTTATTTCTTCAATACGACTCGATACGATGATACTATTTAACTCGGTGACGATTTTAGAGAGTTCCAAATGGTTTAAAGACATCTTTGATCCTGAGTTTTACTAAATCCATCGCAATAATTGGACTTTAAAAATAAGTAAAAAAATGCAAATATACAGGAAATCACTATGAAAATGGGAAAAATATGTTATCTTTGTGCGATCAAACTTTATTGTTGGGATTTGAATTGAAAATAACCTTTTATTCATGTTTCGGCAAATAGATAACCATAATACGGAGGTTTTTATGAATAAACACTATTTAATGATTCTCTTTGGAGTTCTGGCTCTTGCGATAACAAGTTGTAATGGGTCAAAGGGAGGGAATAAGAAACAAGGAAAAGCTAATCCATGTAAGACTGAAAAAGTGGCTAATCCATGTGGTGAGACTGCAAAAGTAACCACTCCAGGTAAGACTACAAAAGTGGCTAATCCATGTGGCGAGACCACAAAAATGGCTAATCCATGTGGCGAGACTGCAAAAAAAGATGAGGCCATGAAAAAAGGCTCTGAAAAAACAACTGTGAGCACTAAAAAAGGTAAAAAGCTATTCAGAGCCAATGGTTGTACCGGATGCCATGATGCAAAGAGTGGAATGGAAACAAAGCCTTTTCCATCTTTACCTCACATGGCAAGTCTTAGTGACTCTGAGTTTAAGAAATGTATTCTTGAAGGAGTTAAAGGAACAGCTATGGTTCCCTTTAAAGGAAGAGTCAGTGAAGACGATGTTAAAGCCATTCATCATTATATCGCGACTTTCAAGGGAAAGTAAACTTTGGCTTACAAAATGGATAGGTTGGTCAGATATTGTTTTTCATGATCCTATGGGTCTTGGATGACCTCTCCCAGCCTATTGTTTCTTGAGGGCTGATAAAAGTATGTTATGAGCCCTCATTCTAAAGCTTTTCATTTCTGGAATGTTCCCCCTATAGCTAATATGAACACGATTGGTCAACAGGATAATCCCCAAAGAGCGGTCAGGATCTATCCAGAAGGATGTCCCCGTAAAACCGGTATGACCAAATGAACCTTCTCCAAATAGCTCCCCCCCTGGGTCATAGTCCCTATCCTGCAGATTAAATGCCAGGCCTCTAGGTACAACAGGATTCGTATGGTTTTCAATCATCAATTTGATACTGGCTGGACTTAATATCCTTGTGCCATTCCACAAGCCTTTATTCAAAAGCATATTGGAGAAAACAGCCACATCATGAGCCGTGGAAAAAAGTCCTGCATTCCCCCCCAGGCCATTGAAGAAACAGGAGTTCTCATCATGAACTTCTCCCGTAATGATACGGTTCCTCCAGCTACAATCTCCCGTTGCAGGAATACGCCCCCAAAGCTCTTTAGGAGGGTTAAAACAACTATCATTCATAGCCAAAGGCTTTAGAAGCCAATCATTGGCCACTTCATCAATGGATTTACCACAGATCCGTTCAATGATCAGTTTGAGGATAATGAATCCCATACAGCTGTAAAGGGCTTTCGTGCCCACCGGATATTCAAGATCCAGGGTCAGAAGAGTCTTTTTGGCCTCCTCTATGGATGCCATGTTCTCATGGAGATTATGCCAATCGGGAAGTCCCGAACTATGGGTGAGTAAATGCTTTATAGTGATGTCTTTTTTATCATCTGTGGCGAACTCCTGGAAATAAGAGGAAATAGGAGTAGAGAGGTTTAGTTTACCCTGTTCCAATAGGATCATAATAAGAGGACCGGTTATCATTGCCTTTGTCATAGAGGCCACATCAAAAATGCTGTTCATCAGAAGGCGAGTCTTTTGCGGCTTAAGCTCCTTGTGACCAAACACTTCCCTGTATAAGACCTCTTTACCCCTGAACATAAGAACGTCTAAACCGGGGAAGACCCTACTATCCAGGGCATCATTGACAAGTTGTGTGAAATGCTTCAACTTAGCCTCGTAAAACTCATCCTGCCAAGCTGTTTTATAGATCAATGGGTCTTTTGCCATGTCATTTAATCTCAAATAGAAGGACTGATCCGTCTTTACAGGCGGCGGCAATCTTATTCCCTTTTGGGCCCTTAGATAAGGCAAGTATAGGACTTGTATATTTGATTAGAACCTTTCTTCTATTGTTTATCGGATCCCACAAGATCACCTGGTTGTCGGCGCCACTAGTGATCACCAAATGTCTAACAGGCAGATAGAGTACCGACAGGATCGTCCCGTTATGCTCTTTCATTGTATAGAGCTTACTTGTCTTGAGCGAGTACAAGATCACATTCCAGTCAGAGCCTCCTGACACAAGCCATTTCTGATCATCGCTTAAATAAAGTGTCTGGATCGAGCCTTGATGGGCGTATAAAACCTTAATATGGTCTGTTTTCATGTCCCACAGGATGATTCTATTGTCACTACCCCCGCTGATTACAAAGCGTTCATCTTTGGTCATGATCACCTGGTTCACTGAACTCGTGTGACCTGTCATCTTTTTCACCTGATCTGTTTCCATATCCCATACTCGAACGGTATTGTCCGAACTGCCCGTGATCAGATAGCGTCCTGAACTGCTAAATCTTATAGTATTGATGACTCCACGGTGTCCAGTCAATATCTTATGAGTAATATTATTGGATTTTGTGAGATACCATAGATGGACGTTACGATCCTCCCCACCACTGGCCACAATACTCCCATCAGGACTTATACTGACTTGACTTATGAAACCCTTATGCTGGCCAATTTCCTTCATAACATGCTTTTGGGTATCCCACATTTTAATACGATGATCCAGGCCGGCTGTTACAATATAGCGACCGTTAGAACTAAAGGTAAGAGAGACAATACCATGAGTATGTTTGGTTAAGTTCTTAAACTTCTTACTTTTAACATTGTATAGTCTGAGATATGGATGGATACCCCCTGTGGCAAAGACATCACCCTTAGGGCTGAACTGAAGGGATAATACAGCCTTGCTATAGGCTTTGAGCTTTTGGATTCTAATTTCAGGAAGGAGTTTACGGACAGGTTGAACACGTGTCATTGTCATGAGCTTCTTTTGACGTTCTTTGACCAGGTTTTGGTAATCCCCAATGTGAAATAGTTTGACAGACCCGTCTTCTCCGGCACTAGCCACCATTCCAGACTCCGGATGGTTGGCAATCGATAAAATCCCATCATCATGGGAATAGACAGGTGTCACCTCATTCCTTTGCTGATCCCAGATTCTAAGTTGATGATCATGGCTTCCGCTAAAGATAAAACGATTATCCTTTGAAATGGCCACACGTGCTATATAGGATGAGTGAGCTTCCATAGTCCTTGCCTGATCCGTTTTGGTGTCCCAGAGGATGACTTTATTATCCCAGGCTCCGCTCACCACGTATCGACCGTCTTTACTAAATATCACATGACTGACCGGCCTATCATGCCAGGTCTTTTTGATGACCTTATTTGTTTCAATATCCCAGATTCTTACGGAGCCGTCATTTCGCCCACTCACGATTCGCTTTCCATCACTGCTAAAGTCAATGGAGTTCACCCCACCCGTTAATCCTGGCATGACACGGACCTTTTCATCGTGCAGATTCCAGATGCGAACCCTTTTATCATCCCCTCCAGCGGCTAGAAAACGGCTATCCGGACTAAAGGCCAAGGCCCAAAACTGGTCATAGTTCTCTTTAAGACGCCTCACTTCACCCGTTTTAATATGACATAATATCAATCGCCTGTCTTCACCACAGCTGGCCGCCCATTCGCCATCAGGACTGATCGCGACTACTGTTATCGGGAGTGAGTGGGTAAATAAAAGACGTGTTTCATTATGATCTATGTCCCAAAGGAAAAGGTCGCCATCTTGGCCTCCACTTACCACTAAGGAACCGCTAGAATCCATCTGAATACTTCGTACATACCCTCTATGCTCCTTCATGGAGATTACATTACCTGTTTGCCATTCCAGGAGGCGTACGATCCCATCTTTTCCGGAGATCACAAGCTTTTGTCCATCGGGTGTGAACAACACGTTTTGTATGGGTAAAGGACTTATTTTAAAAGATATTAAGTATTGACTATTGGATTTATTGAACACACGTAGGGCACTATTTCCTCTGGATATGGATGGCTTGGCCTCTATGCTTGTGTAGAAAAAGAAAATGCCTGGAATAATGATGAATAGCACGAATAGGAGAGTCTTCAATAAACCGAGTTGAATAGAGTGGAATATTTTGGAGAACTGGCTCATGATCTACCCTGAATATTGTAAAGGACACAATAGTAACACTATTTTCGATAGCTGTCAAATCATTTTACTGATATTAAAGTGAAATGCTCTTTATGACGATAAATACCTATCTCTTTATAGGAGTTTTCTATGGGTATCGTTGAGGCTTCAACATCCATGAATCAACTAGGGATTCATGATCAGGCACAGGTAAGTGTACTAAGAAAAGCGATGGAAACCAGGCAAAATCTTGCTATGGATTTGATTGAGAAAAACGCTCAAATCATCAGTCAAATCCAGCAACGCTCGATTCAATCTAACCATCTTATAGACGTTCGTGTCTGATAGTATTAACGGGTGGAGTTAGGCTTCACCCAGCTTAGAGACCTGTTTGCTTCTAATCCAAATACTTTTTATGGCATTGCTAAAGAGTTATAGAAAGCTCTCCATTCCGTTTTGCCATTAAAAGTAAGGCTCTTTATGTGTTTCAGGTTGGTGGAGGGGTAGAACAGCGTCTGTCTGTTCAG
>CAJXGR010000168.1 GCA_913053665.1 uncultured Spirochaetia bacterium | reverse complement strand
TCTGTGTCTCTGTGGCAAACAAGTCTTATTTTTTTACCCTAAAGTAAACTTGCACTCTCTCTACAGGGCTATTTAATTCTCTATATAATTGTTTATCCCGAACAGACAGGAATGTCTGTTCTACCAATATTTTAAAAGAAGTAGGTCAGCGTCCTGCCTGACCACATTACATAAAAAAATAACGAGTTAAAGAAACATTAAATAGCCCCGACCCTCTCCTCGATAATTTCCTAGCCATCATTCAAGAGAACTTATCGTTACAAACGTCCACTTTCATCACAGTTTTATGAAAATCGATGCCCAAAACCCTGAAGGCAATGATCATTAAATGTTATGTCACTAGCCAGATGTGATGAGTATAGATAAGTTTGGTTCTAATTACGATGGCCCGGGGCGTTTTTTCTCCTTCTTATCAACTTTAGGGCTGTACCTCTTGATCAATTCATTGGCTGATTGCAGGAATAAAGTGCGTGGATGCTTTCGCTTAAGCTCCTGTAAAAGCTTAAGCCCCTCTTTCTTTTTATTGAGCCTCTCTATATAAAGCTGACCCAATAAATAGCTTGACTTCTGTACCCAAAAAGGATGTTTAGAAGAAGCCTTAATAGATTTTAATATCCTTAAAGCCTTGTAATAGTCCTTTTTATGTATGTAGATCACCGCATAATGGAGTTGGAAGTAGCTTTTCTGATCTTCGCTTCCTGAGTAGACTGACAGAAGGTCACTGTAGTGATTCAATAATCTGTTATAATCTAATCGGTCTAAAAGCTTCTCAAAGCGTATAAAGGCCTTGAGTTTCTTCTTATCATCCTTTATCTGATACAACATTTCCAGCTTTTCAAGGGACTTTAAAGCCATATCAGATTGGCCGTATCGCAGGATCACCTTCTCAAAGAGTTTAATACTTGTTTGTGTTTTTGACTGGAACAAGGTTATGAGGGCCTTATAATAGATGGATCGGCTGTTATTACCTATTAAGACAAGAATATTGAAAGCCCCATCATAGTCATTTATGGCTAGTTTACACCGTGCCACATAGATTTTCCCATTGATCATCCCGTGATTATCGATATTCAGAAACATGTTCTTGGCTTTCTCATACTGGTTCTTGGTAAAATATATCTTACCAAGATTAAAGTAGATCTCGTTTGTAATGGATCTGTCCAGTCCTTTTGATTTCCTGGACAATATCTTAAGGTATATATCTTCAGCTTTCTTTTGTTCACCCAGTCTAAGATGTAATCGGGCTTTTATCAACATGAACTGAAAGAGTCTCTGATCCCTGTGTTGAGCCGTCTTCTCCTTTTGGAGCACCTTTATGTATTGATCCACCAGTTTCAACCGCAGTCTATGCTGGCCAACAATCTTAAACTGATGAAACAGCTTCTCTAACTCATAGGGAGAGTAGAGACCCCGTTGAATCGCCTGTTGATAGTAAAAGTAGGACTTCTCGTAATCTTTTTTCTTAAAATACAGGATGCCCAAGAACTTTTCTATGAGATAATATTGAAAAAACTTTAGCTTTTTTTTCTTTAACTTTTTTAATTGCAAAATGACATCGTCTGTCAGATTCTCTTCTATGGCAATATCATATAACTCTATGAAGTAAAAGGATTCCGACTCGTAGGACTCATTGATTTCACCCACAATGGATCGGAATTCAAAGGTGACAGGACGATCCGCTTTTTCAATCTTCCTGATGATGAAGTGGATGGCCTTTTTATGCTTTGATAGTAATTTATACCAGCGGATGGCTTTTCTTGAGAATCGCCTTTTCAAGACACGATCTGTGATATATTTTTCCTTTAAATAGAGTTTGAGTAGCTCATTATGCATTTCGTACTTATAAAATAGATCTTCCAATTGATTATAATCCTGGACTAAGTTGCTGTAGGACTTGTAGAAATAGCGTGTGGCTTTTTTAAAGTCTTTGCGTCGGGCAAAGTATTCTCCTATGGCCAGATAATTGATATTGGTAGGATATTTCTTTTCCAGCCTTTGATATAAGTTCTCAGCTTCTTTATAATCTTTTTGACTCTCAGCAAACTTGGCATTATCCAGGATTTTACCTTCGTCTTGCCAATCCTTTGAATGGGTTAAAGTCTGGACTGATAGTAAACTAACAATGATTAAAGAGAGGAGTTTTTGTGTTTTCATAGGTTTAATCTCTACAATATTAAACTAACCGATTTATGGGAAAAAACAATGTTTTTTATAGATTTCTTCTCCAGCCATCAAATTTTCCCCTACTATTTGACGAAACTCTATCTGACATGAGGTATGAAAATTGTACTCTTTATGAGGAAACGCTATGACGAGAGAAAGCTATGTCAAATTAACGGCAAGGCTTATGGGAGCATTGAATAATGCTCTGCTTAAAGATCCCAACGTCAACCAGGATTTGCTTGAAAAGGTCTTCTATGAATCCTGCAGGAAACTTCAGGAAGATGGAAAACTAAAAGCCTAACTTGGGGGATACCATCTCAATTCAATCTATAAGAGCTTTTGGCTATGTTCAAAGGCTCTTATATAAAAACCCCAAAATATAAGTTTAAGGCCAATTACCCAGTATTTTACGGATGAGAACAATTTGGCCAATGTGATAGGCATTGTGATCCGCCACCAGTAAGACCTGTCTAAGATAAGTCCTACCCTCCCCGTGTAGAATCTCTTGAGTTAAATCCCACTCTGACTCTTGAACAATCGCAATCAACTTGTTTAGATCAGCCATGAAGGCGGATAGACTGGAGTCCCACATTTCATCGGTCACCCGATCCACCGGCTTGGGCCAAAGTCCTGCAGGAAACTCTGGAGAAACCCAAGAGGCCTCTTGAGTGTAGTGAATGATATCTTCCTGGGCGATACGCAAATGCTCCAACTCCTCCCAAATGGTATTCATGGGATCCATGGGTCGAACATGCCTGTTATCAGGTTCAATACCTTCAAGAGCCTTCTCAGTAGGGATATGGGCGTTTTTCCCCAAAAGGAGATGAACAAGATCCCCTTGAAGAAGTTTAAGACTCATTTCCTTAAACTCTCTTTAGAAAGCATTTAAGAGGGTCCTAAGATAGGTTTTAACTAGCCCTATACTATAATCCAGTTTTGTACTAATCTTTGAACCCACTTCCAAAGATGCTTTATTAGTTTTTTTCTTAAACAATCCTGGGGCCACTCGTTTCAGTTCACGGATAAAAATCTCTTTAGAAGGGGCCGCACCTACCCAATTGCCGGCAAGAGTGAGATCGGGCTTCAGGATGACATTTGCCGGGATGCCTCCAGCAATAAACCTCTTTTTGACCTTTCCCTTTGGATCCACCAACAGATGTTTGATTTTATATTTTCTTCTCCATTTTTTCAGAGTTTCTTTGTTTGGATTGCTAATGAGTATGGTGAAGCTGACGAAGTTTTTGGATCCAAGCTCTTCTTCAACCTCTTTGATATACGTCGCCTGCATGTGACAGGGTCCGCACCAATCAGCAGAAAAGTCCACATGAATGTATTTGCCCTTGTAGTCCGAAAGTTTAACGGTTCGACCCTTATAATCTTTCAGCTTGAAATCGTATGTTTTTTTTGCATGAACGTTTTTTGATAGACCAAATGATAAGATCACTGCAAAAACAAGAATCGTTTTTGTGAAGCGACTCATAAAATCCTCCAATCAGTTATTTTATTTATTCATGGAATTAAACACATACTAAATTAAATCCACAAATTATTTCACATAATAAAAGAAAATAACTAACAATAACTTTATTCTTATCACCCATATAATCTCAACTTTGTTGACAAAGTCTTTTCACTACCTGTCACTTACATAGCATAACTATCATGTACACAGTGAATTGAAATAAACAGTAATAATTTAAAGAAATAGTTTACAAAGGAGCCAGGAAATATTATATTATCGTTACTATAATCTTATAAGCTATAAAAAGTCCTTATATTAGACAAAATAGTTGCCCATCTCAAAATATAAGGGTTATTTAAAAGGATTATAAGGGGCTTGTAAAGAGGTTATAGAGGAATATGTTCATCTGATGGATGCTGGGTGGTTCTGAGCTATGCTATTTCGTGTAACCTTAAGGGTACACGATGCATAGGCCTATAAATTGTATATTTAGTAGTATGTGTTAGATTCGATCTTAACAATTTTGGAGGAAGAAGATGAAAGAAGAACAAGAATATGTTGATCTGGGCAGTGAGATTGAGATGACGGTTAAGTTTATAAAACCTGACACTGTTTTAGCCTGTCCAGTCTACAATCGAGAGGGTGATATCATTCAAACCGCCTATAGTCCATTCACACAAGAATTCCTCCAGCAACTCGTCCGTCAAGGTGTGGAAAAAATATATTACTCCAAAAAAATAAGAGACACTCAGGCTATATACACAAAAGATTTAAAGGACTATCTCCAAAAAAACATCTATCAGGGTCCACGACGTATCAGCCTGGAGACTCAAAAATTGGCTGTCTCAGTGACCGAAAGAATAGAGACCACCGTTAAGGAGAACCTGCCCATCGACTTCGTTGATGAGTCCAAAGAACTCATCGATTGTGTGCTCCAGGATATCGGCAATGAATACAATGATGTGATCAACCTTCTGGATATTCAAAGTTATGATGACTTTAACTACTCTCATTCCCTCAATGTGGCTGTGATTGCCATGGTCTTTGCCAGAAAGCTGGGTGTGTCTAGAACTATTACAAAAGATATTGGCTTTGCCGGTATCATCCATGACATCGGTAAATTGAGAATACCCTATGACATTATCAATAAAAGAGGACAACTGTTAACTGAAGAATATGAAGTCATTAAAAGGCACCCTAGATATGGCTATGAGATTCTTAAGGGAAGTCAGGACATCTCCGACCAGTTAAAGAAAATGGTACTCACCCACCACGAAAAGTATGATGGAACAGGTTATCCATTTGGTCTAAAGGGAGATCAAATTGATGACGCGACTTATATACTCTCTCTGGCAGAAGTTTTTGATGCTCTCACTACAAAATTATCCTATAAACTGTCTTTTAGCCCACAAAAAGCCTTTAATCTGATCATCAGGGATTCTGGAACACGATTCAAGCCGGATTTGGCCCATCAGTTTGTGAGTGAAATGGGTATTTTATTTAAAGAAAGTTCCTTCTATCCTATTGGCAGTCATGTGATTTTAAATACTAAAGAAATTGGCATTGTGGTGGAAAAAGATAGTAAACTCACCACCCGACCTTCTATCCAGATCGTAAAAAACGCTGAGGGAATGTATGTGTCCCGATCCATCACCGTCAATTTGAATCTTGATAACTCCAGACATATCGTCCGTATCATGAGTGAAGCGAGTTAGTTAGCCCTGAATTGAGAGTAGTTATCTAATTGTGAAATGATTAACTTGCTACCTAACCCCAATTTGTAGGGGCAGACACGTGGGTCTGCCCCTACAACTGATTATACTGACAATTCAAAACCTTTTTGGTATAAATTATCTTGTTTTTTTCAATTTGAGAACTATATTATAGGATCAATGAGTGTTTTTAATAAAAATTGGATCACTCAAAAAGCTATCCATTTGATAACAATTTCAGGAGGTTCCATTGAAACGTAAACAATTCATATTCATCATGATAGTTGCAATCCTTACATCCCAAATTGGAGTGCAAGCAATCTTTGCAGGAGAGGGAAAAAGCCGGGTACTCAAACTGGTAAAAGCCTTTAAAGCCTACAAAAAGGGAAATCGATCTAGTGTAAAAGCCATTGAAAAGATCCTGGACCTGGACTTTATGGCCCAACGATCCATGAATCTTCACTGGTCCAAGATGTCTGACTCACAAAAGAAAAAGTTTATGTCTATTTTCAAGAGGTTAATAGAAAAACTGGCTTATTCGAAGAGTGGGACGTACTTTAAGGGAAATAAATACGTGGTCACCGGTGAGTCCACCAAAACAAAACGGGATTATCTATTGACCCGTAAGAAAAAGAAGCTCACACTCACCCGTGTCTTCCTAAAAGTCGACTATAAAACAAAAACCGGGGTCAAGAAAGAAGATGTGGTCTTTGTTTTACTGAAACGTCCGGGTAAAGGACTCATTGTCTTTGATATAGAGATTCTGGGGGGATCATTGGTTCGGGATTATCGCAATCAGTTTTCTAGAACCATCCATAAGAAAGGTGGTGTTTCAGGCCTCATCAAGGTCATGGAAGATAAGCTCGCTGAGTAGACCCATCACAAAAGTATTCCTTCACTTTCGATAGATGACTACTACCTGTAGGGACGGGTTTCAAACCCGCCCCTACAGTTGGATTTGTTATCACCGGGTCAAGAAATGTTGTTTCCATTGAATAGAACACTGTAGCGTTTGTCCGTAACCTTTATATGTTGGGTGAGCCAATCTTGCAAGAATACCAGAATGTCTTCTGAGAGATCCGTCTTCCCCTCATTAAACAGCTCTTGATAGTGGGTGATCTCAGCAATCAGCTTTTCGTGTTCTTTGATATGCTCCGGTAAATCAGGGTAGCCCACTTTTTTCATTTGACTTTCTTCATAAGTGAAGTGTATTTTGGTGTATCGAATGAGACTCGTGAGGATTTCCTTCAGACCCTTTTTATCTTTACCAATATATCCATAGCGACGTATAGGTTGTTGAGGATGTCCACAAGGCGTTTATGCTGTCTATCGATGGATTTGACCTTCATGCTGAAGCTGTCATCCCAGACCATGAAAGTGATCTTTTTAGCTGATATTTCTTCTTTTGCGGCCTGGAGATCCCTTATCGACCTGTCATCCAATTTGAATTGAGTGATCACCTGGATGAGAGAGTCCATGGCTTCTTTATTTTTATGCTCCAACTCCATAAGGTTGGTCATAGCGGCTTGCATGGTACTGCTA
>CAJXGR010000167.1 GCA_913053665.1 uncultured Spirochaetia bacterium | reverse complement strand
AGGATAGGTTTAAAACCTGTCCTGCAAGCAATTGGATAAACCTGCCACTTATTGGTTTATCACTGGCAAAATGATTATATTTATTGGCAGGATTCATAAGACCTTATCGGATGAATACTTTACCATTGGACTGATAAGGGTTTATACATCATGAGCGAGTTGATTCTATGGGTGTCATTACAATATTAGATACTGGGGATGTCAAAAAGATACTCTACAAGTGTTTTCGCCTAGACGTTCTCTCAATAACCCCCACTGTTCATGGGATTTCAGATACCGCCTATATTGTTGAGGGGAGTAATAATGCTTATCTTCTTAAGATTTACGAAGATAAGGATAAAGAGAATATTGTAAATGAAATCAATCTCTTAAACACCCTCTTTCATGGTGGTTTCAGTGTTCCTCGGCCCATCTCGTTTTACAAGAGAGAACACCTCTATATCCTTGATCTGCTGGGCAAAACAGCCTGTCTCTTTACCGTGATTGGTGGAGACATTGTGAAAATGCCAAGCCATCAACACGTGGCTCAGATTGGATCTTTCATGGGACGCCTTCATCAATTCACCCATAAGCAAATAATGAGAAGGAATCTGTACACTTCTGATCGTTTGCTGTACTATATTGACAAGTGCCAGAAGGGTCTATTTGATGATTATGTCTATATTATAGACGATGTGAATACCCATGAGTCAGATGGAATAATCCACGGCGACCTTTTCCCCGACAACGCCCATTTTATGGATAACCACCTCACAGGTGTCTTCGACTTTACGGGAGCCTGCAACGGCTCTTTCTACTTTGATTTAGCTGTCGTGGCGATGAGCTGGTGCTTTGAAGAAACTCGCCTGAATAAAGACTCTTTGGATAGCCTTATCCACCATTATCTGGAAGTATCACCCATCCAGGACTTCACCTATCAGAGATTCATCAAGTGGATGAAGTATGGAGCCCTGTATTATGGGGCACAGAGGTGTTATATGAGTATCAATAGGCCGGATCAACCAATCGCTAGGGATCATGAAGAGTTCATCCAGAAAATAGACTGTCTGGAAAAGATGGAGGGGCATGGTGGTGATATTTACACCTTTGCCAAGAGAGCTGGAGTTAGGGCTGAAGAGGTTATCGACTTCTCATCCAATATTAACTTTGTTAAGCCTAATGTAAATATAGACTTAAATGGCCTGAATCTATTACCTTATCCTGATCCGGATTACAGGGATTTACGGGACGCTTTTAATGATCTGTACTCCATTCCTGAGGGTTGTGATATGGAATTCTACAATGGGGCCTCAGCCGGTATTTTCTCCCTGTTCCGGTCTCTAAAACCCCAGGACTGCATTCTTTACGCGCCCATCTATTCGGAGTACAAGAAAGCGGCCGATTTGTTTGCCTCTCACACAATCCTGGTCAACCGACTGGACGATCTATACTATGAACCGCCTCAAGCATCCCTCGTAGTCTTTGTTCATCCTTCCACACCGGATGGTAACGTTTACCCCATAGAATCCCTTTTGCAACACTGGAAGAACAAAGCCTCTCATATCCTTATCGATGAGTCCTTCCTTGACTTCACAGAGGCACTATCCGTTGTTCCTTTGCTGGAGGAGTATCCATCCCTCTATGTGCTGAAATCCATGAGTAAGTTCTATAGTGGAGCAGGGATTCGAGTGGGTGCTGTCCTGTCTGATCGGGAAAATATCCGGGTATTGCGTTCCCATGAGCCTATGTGGAAGCTATCCAGCTTTGATACAAGATATATCATGGATATATTAAAAGATACAGACTTTATCAATCGAACGAAAGAATCGACCCTAAAGAATAAAAGTCTATTAATTCAGATATTAGAGGAATCAGGGCTTTTTGAGGAGATCTATGACTCCCAGGCTAATTTTGTATTGACACGACTGAAAGACTTAAATGGCCATGATTTGCAGGATCGTCTCACTGATCATCGTATACTGGTGAGGGTTTGCGACAACTTTGATTTCTTGAGTCCCAGCTACATACGATTTGCTGTTAAGAAGCAAGAAGACCTTGAGACACTTGAAAGAGCCTTCAAATGTTTATTATAAAGCCTCAAAGGATAGATCCAGTCAAAGTGGAAAAGTCTAATGAAAAGAACGAATCTGTACGATGATAAACTTAAAGCCCAAAGCTTTTAAAATCGCTGAGAATAAAGTTTGTCGATTTAACTTTTTTTCATTATATTCTGTCTTTCCAAGTGGGATGGAATGAATATCGCGATTTGGAAATAAAAACATCATCGGGAGAGGGAAGATTTATGGAAATGCCACTGCAAAAACTCTTGGACATTGAAGTAGAGAAGTATAAGATTGCCAGAGCCGCCATGCAAGTTCTGACCGATCTATCCACTGATGATTTAGGCTCAAATGGGCCTAGTAACCCTGCTATTTATGCCCTTGCGAAAATATTAAATGAAGAGTATACTTACGAAGTTGAGATTAAAAAGTATGTCCCCCGTGTAGAAGACGTTTAAGACAAAAGATTTTACCCCGTAGAGACGCATGGCAATGCGTCTCTACGGGCCGCGTAATATCTTATGATTTTTCCCTATCCAAGTCCAGGATGAGTTCTTCCTCAACCCGAATACCATCAGCCTCTCCCTTACGCTTTTTGTTCTTTGTGCCGCGAATCCCACTTCTGTCAGACACGCTTTCCACTACAGGAGGCGGAAGATAATATATATCACTGTCCTGAAGGCCGTCCAAGTCCATACCCAGGCCACCATGGGTACTAGGCGTACCGTTGCCCAAGCCCATGTCCTTATCTGTCTTACCCCCTTGTTTGGCGATAAGAATCTTTCTATTGATCCGCTGGATGAACTGTTTGATGACATTCACTTCCTTTCTTTTGGCTAGACGGTAGGCGGCATGGGCTTTTTCATAATAATCCCTTGCCGGATAATATTGCCCCGAAAGTTCCTGGATATAGCCCATCCACCAAGAGCTGTAGGCAACTCCCACATTATCATTGATTTGTATATATCGTTGATTGGCCTTCTCATAGGCCCTGAAGGCTCCACTTAAATCTTTCTTATCGTTAAAGTAAAGCTCTCCAATGTTTGTGTAGACAGCCGCTTCTCTTTTCTTGTCCCTCAAGGATTCATAGAACTTAATACTTTTATTATAATGGGTGAGAGCCATATCCAACTTGCCTTTGAGCTTATAGGTCAGTCCCAGGTTGTTGTGGCCTCCTGCCGCATAAAAGCTTTGATTAAACTTCTCGTGAAGCCTGATGGACTCCTGAAACTGGATGATCGCTTCATCATACTTCTTCTGCTCTCTATAGACCATACCAATATTGTTCTTGTCAATGGCGATACCCTGCTCGATATTAAGCTTTTCATCGATCTTAAGGGCGGCTTGGAAAAGTTCTAAGGCTTTATCTAAATTGCCTTTACGGAAGTAAACGGTACCAATATTATTGGTGACCATAGCAAAATTGGGCCGATTGCCGTATTCCTTCTCGATGTCCAGACTTTTGTTGTAATAGTCCATGGCTTGATCATAGTCCTTTACGCTCTTATAATGACTTCCCAGGTTGTTATAGATGACAGCTATATCTGTTTTGCTGGACTGATCGGCTATTTCAAGGCTTTTATCAAAAAGTTCCTTGGCCTTTTTTGATTGCCCAAAAACATCATAAATCGCCCCAAGATTGTTGTAAAGCAATGGTAATTGACTTTTATTTTGCGTTTCAGTGTAAAGTTTCAGGGCTTTAGAATAGTTTTTAAAGGCTTTGAGGGATCTCCCCATACGCTTATAAATACCCCCCAGGTTGTTGTAGCGGGAAGCAAGGCGATTTCGATTGTTGAAACCCTTTTCCTTAGCGATACTTTGATTCATATACTCAATGGATTCCACGTAATTGCCTGTTTTAGAGTAGATGATGGCCAGGTTGTTCATGGCGGAGGCAATGTCACGCTCAGATTCAGCTTCTTTACTGAGGCTTAAATACTCGGTGTAGGACTTTTCGGCTTTTTCGTATTCGCCAATCCGTTCGTAAACCTGTCCCAAAAGGTCGTGAGCTTTGCGATCACTGGGGTTTGATTCAATCAGCGCCTTACACTTGGCGATGACATCATCATTTTTCCCTTGATCAAAGAGCTCTTCAGCGGCTTTAAGACCATTATCAGTATCTGCAGGGGCTTGTGCAAAAAGGGAAATTGGGATAATTAAAAGAAAAACGAGGGTGATAGCTCTAAACATTAACATAATGAGTTCTCCTGAATTAGCTTTTATGGAAAGTCGGGAAGATAATAGAATAATGTTAATTTTTCCCTGATCCATGTCATTTTTTTTATTGCTTTTCGCAATGGAGCAAAATATACTAAATATTATCCAAAATTAAAATAATTATTTTCTTTATCACTATAAAAGGTTCAAGAAATCCTTCAGTTCTAGGGGGTCGCGTCGTAAATATTGATAAATCCAATGATCCGGTATAAATGATGACAGACACTTTTGGTGAACCCATGGTTCTTTCAGTTAAAGACTTCACTCAAGTTCTTAAATCCATTGTGGAGGAGGGGTTTAGTGACCTATGGATCAGGGGGGAGATCTCCAACTTCAAAGATCATGTGAGCGGTCACGCATTTTTCTCTCTCAAAGACGATGAGGCGGTGATCAAAGCCTGTCTTTTCAAGTTCAATCGGCGAAAGGTGAAGTTCGATCTTGAGGATGGCCTCAAAGTCAAGGCTCATGGATCGATTACGGTTTATAACAAACGGGGTGAATACCAGATTATCGTGGACCACCTAGAGCCTGAAGGTATCGGCCCCCTTCAATTGGCTTTCCAACAGCTAAAAGAACGTCTTGAAGCAGAGGGACTTTTCGATCCTCAACATAAAAAACCCATTCCAGCCTTCCCGGAACGGGTGGCTGTGATTACATCCCCTACTGGAGCGGCGATACGGGATATACTGAATGTCATGAACAGACGTTTCTCCAATGTGGAAGTCCTCATCTACCCGTCGGCGGTTCAGGGAGACGGGGCTGGCGAGGAAATTGCAGAGAATATCAGGCTTGTTAACAGGATGGGACTCGCCGATGTACTTATAGTGGGTCGTGGAGGGGGATCTATAGAGGATTTATGGGCTTTCAACGAAGAGATCGTGGCCAGGGCGATTCATCATTCGGATATTCCTGTTATATCGGCTGTGGGCCATGAAGTGGACTTTAGCATAGCCGATTTTGTGGCTGACTTAAGGGCTCCCACGCCTTCTGCAGCGGCTGAGTTGGTTGTTCTTAGTAAGGAGACCCTATTAGACGATCTATCTCAGTACAAAGGTAGAATGACTCAGGCTGTGGAGTATATGATCAGCATCCATAGTGAGAGATACTCACGTTTTACAGGAGATATTCTCTCTCGTTTATTTACTCAAAGGTTGAATCAAGAGAAACTGAACCTGGACTATCTGATGCAAGGCTTGTTGACAGGGGTTCAACGGCATCTGGACTCTAGTAATAGTCGGTTTAAAGTGCTTTACGAAAAGCTGAGCACTCTGGGACCTTCTTCCATTCTTAAGCGTGGCTACAGTCTGGTCTATTTGCAAAGGGATAATCAGAACGAAGTGATACGGGATAGTGAAAAACTCAAGGTGGACGATATGATGAATATACAGTTCTACAAAGGGCAAGTGAAGGCTCGTGTTACTGAGACTTTGTCTGGCAAAAAATAAAACATTTCGTAATCATTGCTTGTAGAAGCAGGTTTAAAACCTTTCTTTACAGGCAATTGGAAAACCTGTCACTTATTGGTTTGCCACTCTCACCGTTTTTTACTTGATTTCTGTAACAAGTTTGAGTTAATTTTCCTGTATGTTTAGATTTATTCATACAGCAGATATTCATTTGGACTCCCCTCTAACTGGACTCGAATTATATGAAGGAGCGCCCGTTGAGGAAATACGACAAGCGACTCGAAGAGCCTTTGAAAACCTTGTTCAATTTGCTATGGATGAACAGATCGACTTTATTTTAATAGCTGGCGATCTGTATGATGGTAATTGGCGTGATTTTAACACAGGATTATTCTTTGTCACGCAGATGGTTAAACTTAAAGAGGCTCATATCCCGGTTTATATTGTCTCAGGTAATCATGATGCGGCTAGTAGGATCACTCAGAAAATCCCCCTTCCGGCTAATGTGACTATTTTCTCCACTAAAAAGCCACAAACTATTGTTATAGAAGAATTTGCCGTTGCTATTCACGGTCAGGGATTTATAAAACCAGCTGTTTATGATAATCTTTCCAAGGAATATCCTGATCCTATACAGGGATATTTCAATATTGGACTTCTTCATACCTGTGCTGAAGGAGCAGAAGGTCATGAAAAATATGCTCCCTGTAGTGTGGAAGAACTTAAAAACAAGGGCTATGACTACTGGGCTCTTGGTCATGTCCATAATCGGAAAGTCTTATCGGAAGACCCCTACATCCTATTTCCCGGTAATATTCAAGGTAGACACATTAAAGAGTGTGGTGAAAAGGGATGCACTTTAGTCACTGTTGAGGATCGTAGGGTGAAATTGGCAGAGCCTATCAATCTTGACATTATGAGATGGGCATTTTGTGAAATAGATGTAACTAACGCGGAAAACGAGGAGCAGATCCTTCAGCTAGTCGATAAAGCGGTTGAAGATGAACTGGTGAAAAGCGAAAACCGTTCTGTGGCAATGCGTCTCCGCCTATCAGGAAGCTGTAAACTCAATGGGGACATATCTAAAAACCCTGACGATTGGAAAAACAATATTAGAGCAAGAGTTCATGACATTAGTAGTGGCAAAGTATGGATTGAAAAGATTATTTTTAAGACCACTTCTAAAATATCCCTTGAGGAGATCATCAAAAGAGGTGATCCAATTGGTGATTT
>CAJXGR010000166.1 GCA_913053665.1 uncultured Spirochaetia bacterium | reverse complement strand
TAGCAAAAAAAGAAGGGTCAAAAGTTTAAATGGAAAGATTCTTTTAATCATAACAGATACCTCGTTTTAAATAAATGAACTCATTACAAGAGATTCGTCAATCCAATTTATATCACTACCAAGCTTTTTTATCAAACGCACCGATGCGTTATTTATTATATTGTTCATTCTTGCGACAAGGTCACTGCAAGCAGGATTACAGCACCCTAACATAATGGATGAATCCCAGTTAATAGGACCACACATCATTTTTATATCCACCCTCATTTCCCCCCACGAGAAGTCTTGAGCTGATAGCAAGATCAACACACGATGAAAACCTTACGGCAGCACCTGAATGATCTGAAGACCACTAGTAAGATCAGCGACATAAGCGTAATTGCCTGAGACAGTCACACCCTGGGCACTACCCGACGTATTATAAGTGCCTGTTAAAACTGGGTTTACTGCATAAGAAATTGTAGCCTGACTCACAGTGCTATAAGCCGCTTTATTTCCTGCTGCGTCTTTCACCAACACGTTGAAGAAATAAGTGGTACCGACAGTCAACCCTGTCACATTATATGTGGCGATATCTGTTGTCCCAGCACCATTGAGAGGTGTCCCGTTGGCTTCAGCAAGGGCTACAGTGCCAATGTTATTAGCTGTAGATCGATAAACAACGTATACAAGGGATGTTTGAGGCGTTATAGCGTCCGTCGCCTTGGTCCAGTTTAGGGTGAGAGATGTGGCACTTACACTAGACGTGGTGATAACCCCTCCAGCACCAGGTATAGGCGGTATTATATCAGGTATCGCAGTTGTAGCCTGAGTTTTAATCGTATAAGCAGCCTGATTGCCTGCCCCATCCTTAACTATAACGTTAAAGTAGTAGGTCGTACTGGCTGTCAGGCCTGAGACAGTCTTTATGATAATATTACTTGCACTAGAGTCCACTTCTGTGCCATTTGCTATTGCCTCTCCTACTGTGGCAATGTTAGCACTTGTTGAGTAGAACACCCTATAAGTCAAGGTTGTTTCTGCACTCACAGCATCCGACGCCACGGTCCAGTTTAAGGTGAGACCTGTGGCACTTATGCCGGAAGTGGTGATTGTACCTGAGTTGCCAGGACTAGGAGCTGTTGTATCTATTGCAAGAAACAGATCTGCATCGTCGCATTGGCTAAAGGTTGATCCAATCAGGACTAGCAAAAAAAGAAGGGTCAAAAGTTTAAATGGAAAGATTCTTTTAATCATAACAAATACCTCGTTTTAAATAAATGAACTCATCAGGGTTTGATAAATCAAATCCCTACTATAAAATTCTCTCTCTCAAAAAGCATATCTGACACCGAGATTGGGAATGTAAAAAAAACTGATGTCAAAGCCTTCTACTTCCGCAGCAATGAATAAAGGGTTTTCGAGTATAATAGAAAAAGAATTGCTTAGTTTAAAATCGACTTCCAGTCCAACTTTCCCCAAAAGATAAGATGACATCCCACTTCCCAAAAATTCTGTTGAGATGGCAGATAGCATATATCCCAATCCCACTTTAGGATATAACGTAAGCCTGTCGGTAAGCTCAAATTGATATAGTGCGGCAACAGTAATAGGGAAATTGTGTCCTGTAGTGGATCCTCCTACTAAAGTGGCTTTGTCTTTATAAGCAAAATAGCCGATTTCAAACTCATAAAATAGGTTTTCAGTAAATAAGTTGTTTCTCCAGAAGATTGAGAAGTATAGAAAGTTAGAGGACACAGCATCTCCAAGACGACCGAAAATAAAGGGATAGCCTAGTCGTAAACCTACAGAGTGCTCTCTTTCTATTGAATCAGCTTCAGAGTCGTCTGGAACTTGTTCAGAGTTCTTTATAACTTTATCCACATTATCAGAGTTCTTTATAATTTTATCCACATTAATGATAAAGTCATCTAAGCTTATATTTACGGTTTTTCCTTTATATTTTGACTCACTTGCAATCTCTCCTTTTTTTACATCAGCATATTTTATAACTACTATAAGGTTACCAATTTTGTCACTTTTATATGAACCAAAAACTACAACATCAGCATTTACTGCTTTCCCTATTTCAATAACGATATCAAGATCGTTGAGCTGGGAGGGCTTAATTTTCATATCAGTGATTACTTTTTTAACCTTACTCCTAGGGATAATCTGATAATTTTTTTCACGAACCCAAGGTTCATTTGAGATATCACCTAATTCAAAAATGCCGCGTCCAGGGGTTTCATTGACGAGATCTAGGGTCAGGATCCGTACAGGTTGTTTTTCTTGAGTGGAAGCGGTTCCTGGGGGAAAAAACAAAAAGAATATGAGTGCAAAAACTAGGTAAAGTTTAGTTAATCTCTTTGCTGAAGGATCCATACACTTCATCTTGTATGTTTTATCGAAAAAAAACGGTTTCATTTTGCTACTCTAATAAATATGATTTATATTAAAACATGGCTTCAGGTTATTCATCCTTCAGCCAAGTGGTTCCCCTCTTCAACCAAATGATATTTTGTATGATTCACGGTTTTAATGATTGTTAATCTTCCATATCTAAATATTCTAATAAATTAGGAATCTCCAGCTTTTTGAGTCCTCTGTTGAGATGAGTAGCGACTGTACCAGCAGTCATTTCCAGTATCTGAGCGATTTCATTGATTGATTTATTCTCTTTTCTCAGTTTTAGGACTTCCTTTTGCGATTTTGATAATTTTGAAAGATTCTTTTGCATATCATCAAACTGTTTAATGACTTTCATGGCCGCTTTGTTATATTTCTCTTCAGAACGACTAATAGAGAGAAAATGCTCTCTTTTTGAGTTGATATTGGTTATAATTTTATCCATTAAAACTTCTCCTACAGTGCCTTTTTGAATATAGTCTGCATTGATTTGCTTTGCTGCTGCAAGTGATTCAGGACTAGGGTAGGCTGTCATTAAAATAATATGAATATCCGATTTTTTGGCTTTAATCAATCTACCACACTCTACACCGGACATTTCAGGTAGCACAATATCTATGAGACATACATCTGGTAAAAAAGGATTATTTAGCTGACTGATAAATGGAATGGCTGAACTATATTCCCCATAAATACGAATCCTACTATCTTTTAATATAATATTTTTGATAGAATCCCTGTAGAGCACATCATCATCGATAATGCAGACTTTAATATAGTCTTTTGGATTGACCCCATTTTCTTTCATATGTAACTAATGTAACAAATGCAATAAAATTGTTTGTATTGATTTAATACAGAACAGGATTTTTTTTGCTTTTTAATAAAAAGAAATGACTATAGTCGTTATTTGCGGTGTAGAAGTGATATAAAAGATTAATTACTTACTATTTGATCAGGTGAGTCATTTATTTTCACGATAAGCTGAGCAAAAGTTCCCCTATCAGGAGAGGTTTTAAAGCTTAAAGTGGTATTCGCTTGTTGGGTGAGTTGTTCTAAGAGCTTAAGGCCATATGAATTGCTTTTATTTTTTTCTTTGGAATAATCAAAACCGACGCCATCATCCTTAATAGATAAGGTAAACTGACTTTCATTTTGATCAATAGCAATGTCAACCTTACTTGCAGAGGAATGTTTAACTATATTATTGAGTAATTCAGTATAAACATCAAGTATATTTTGTACTTTTTCTGGGTGGAAAATGTGATCTTGAATTAGATTTTGTTTGTGAAAAGTATAATTAATTTGGTGAATCGTTAAAGTTAGTTCTGCACGCATTTCAAGTTCCTGTAAAAGCTTTTCAATTGTGCATTCCGTATTCTGAAGGACAAATAAAATGTTATTACTCTCAGAACTACAATGAGCCAGTAATTGACTTATAATCGTTAGATTGTCAGCTGATTCCTCCGGGGCTTTAAGATATTCATTTAAGAAATTACGGGTTGATTCCAGCTTATTTTTTAGTGAATTATGGATTTTAGTGGTTAACCTTGAGAATTCCCTCATTAAGTGATCAAGGTTTTCATTTAATTCCTTGAGCTTAATATAAAAAGAAGCATTCTCAGTATGAGTTTTAATCCGAGCTAAAAGTTCTCCTTTTGAGATTGGCTTTGTGAGATAATCATTAGCTCCTGCGTCCAAGCCCTCCACAAGATCAGAAACCTGGTTCTTAGCCGTCAACAGGATAATAGGAAGCTCATTGGCTGAATATCTTTCTCTAAGCTTCTTACAGACATCATAACCACTCATTTTGGGCATCATAATATCGAGAAGAATTAGATTGAAATCATCTTTCTCAATAGCACTAAGAGCCTCCACCCCGCTCAAAACCCCAGTCACAGAATAATTCTGAAGAGAAAGAAGATTAGTAACAACCTGAAGATTAACTGGATCATCATCTACAGCAAGGATTTTACACTGTTTCCCATCTGTTATTCCAGTCTCACTCACTGGTTCAATGAGCTCATTGACATCTATAACTTGAGCTATACCGCGAGTCGGAACAATTTGAATCGGTTTGCTTTCTAAAGAAGCAGGGAGGGTAAATGAAAAGCTGGAACCTTCTCCTACTTTAGATTGTACGGTTATATTACCACCGTGAAGTTCTACAAGTTTTTTGGTAATAGATAATCCTAAACCAGTTCCACCATATTCTCTTGTGATAGAGGCATCCACCTGTTCAAACGTTTGAAATATTGTGTTAAACTTATCTT
This sequence comes from uncultured Spirochaetia bacterium, assembly GCA_913053665.1. GTDB lineage: Bacteria > Spirochaetota > UBA6919 > UBA6919 > UBA6919 > CAJXGR01. The sequence goes on along the minus strand of CAJXGR010000166.1, from coordinate 2,239 downwards.
CTGGTATACCTATACCTGTATCGTAGACTGTAACAGCTATATATTCATGTAGGGGCGAGGTAACCTTGTTCCTACCCATGTTTTCAGTTAATTGAGCTGATACTTCAACCTGACCTGACTTGGTAAACTTAATCGCATTGCCAATCAGGTTATGCAAGATTTGTTGGAGTCTGTTTTCGTCTGCAGCAACTATAGCTAGGCTAGAGTCGATCGAATTGATGAGTGTCAAAGGCTTTTTCCCAACAAGAGGTCTTGAAAGAGTGAGTACCACATCGACAATCGTTTTGATATCTAAAGGTTTGATTTGTAGTACAATATCCTTATACTTTAGTTTTGAGATATCAAGGATATCATTAATCAAATAAGAAAGTCTATTCCCACTTATCATAATCATAGAGAGATTGGCAATAGTTTTATCGGGGAGTTTTCCTGTAACACCATCAATTAGAGATTCAGCAATCCCAATAATACCACTAATAGGTGTTCTCAGCTCGTGAGATGTCTTAGCCAAAAACTCATCCTTAAGCTGATCTGCATTGTGGAGGTTGTCAATAGCCTCAGCCTGAGCGTTTTCTTTTTCACGCTTCATAATGTTGATCCTATCAGCCAAAGCAAGGGAAAGAAGGATTACTTCTATGACTGAACCTAATTTCATAGCATGAAGAGTGAATATATTATCGGGTAAGAGACCAAGAACTCTCAATCCTAAAGCTAAAATTCCTATAACAAGTATAAACCAAGCGATTAAAAAATAACGTGCTGGTCTATATCCTTTTCTAAGACGGAGAAACCCTGCCAAAATCACTATACAAACAGTAATCAATCCAAATATAGAAGCAAATTGAAGGATAATATAATTGCTTAAAAATAGTGATATTAGAATTCCTAAAATACCTAAAAAGGTACAAAATAAGATAATTCTATATAGTGTAAGATCCTGCCTAGTTACATTTAAAAATGAGCGTGTGAATTGCAATATCCAGATAAAAATAAAAAAAACTATTAAGGTTCCTTTTTTGTTGATCCAAAAAACTAATTCAAACGGCAGATACTGAACAATTATTCCATCAAGTACAAGACTAAATGTTATCAACCAAAAAATGTATATTACATAATTTAGGTAACTTAGATCTCTTATAGAAAGATATAAAAAAAGATTATAAAATATCATAACTAAAAAGATTCCGTAGAACAGGCCAAACGCAATATATTCATAGGTAGCATGTTCTAAAAAATCTAAAGGGGACCACATTATAAGTGGGAGAATCATAGAACCGTTAGTTTCAAAGCGAATGTAATAGGTTTTTTGCTCATTAGGAGTTCCTGTTAAGTAAAAGACTACGTTTCTATGCTTGATTTCTCTCTCAGAGTATGGAAAATTACCTCCTGCTGTTCTATTGATGTATAGATTATCTTTTTTGGGGATATATAAGTCTATTTGATCGATGTGTGGATTATTGATCTCAAGATACCACTTGTGTTCTTTATCTAAACGGTTTTTTACTGTGAAACGTATCCAATAGGCTGAACCAGTAAAACCAAAACTGAGTATTTTCTTATCGCTTTTGACAAACTGTTTGGAGAGTTTATCTGATGTGACATCCTTTATAGTCCAGATTTTCTCTTTATCTTCAAGATATTCTAAGTAATTTCCTAGTTGGTATTTACCTATTGTATTTTTAAGAATAACTGGTTCTATAGCAAAAAGAGAGCTTGTGAATAGGATAATCACGAGTGTGAGACTAATTAGAAGGATTGCTCTACAGATCGATTGGCTCATCTGATTTCTCCAAATGCAGTTTTTCGTAAAAGTAATCATAAATGTTATATCAATAAAAGTGAACAAAATATATAAAAAATGAGTTTTCTAAAAAACGCACCGATGCGTTTGAATGGTTGGACATGTTCAACTTGGCTTTATATGGATCATATCACTCTAATTTATGGGTAGAACAATATTTCTATTTGTTCAAGAAAACCTTAGCGGTGAAAAACTCCCCGCAAGGGATAATCCTCTGCGAGGAGTGTGAAAAAGCGTGCTGATCAAGAAGATCAACACACTAAAAAACGACTGTTTGCCCACGCACAGCGGATTATAGACTATTATCATGCTAAAGAACATCTGGTTAAGGCTTTAAAAGAAATCTATGGGGGGGAGTGGCAAGCAAAGGAAAAAATAAGGCATTGCTAAAGAATTATAGAAAGCTCTCCATTCCGTTTTGCCATTAAAAGTAATACT
>CAJXGR010000165.1 GCA_913053665.1 uncultured Spirochaetia bacterium | reverse complement strand
CAGTAAAAGATCCAATAAATGAAAACAACCTGTACAGGTTGTTTAAGAAAGAAAGGATAGAACAGTCTTTAGACAATGGCAAAACCTGGAATACCATTTGGAGTCCTCCCATCGACAGGCAGCATTTTATATCAAGATATAGATATAATGTTATGTGTTTGGGCCCATCAGAACCAGGCCCCTACGACCTGAGCTTCACACCAGACGGCTCAATGCTTATTGTGACCATGGGAACAGAAGGAATAATGGCCATGCTGAAGGATGGAACATGGGAAAAATACGTTGTTTCAAGTGCTAAACCCACACCTCACTACACATTTGACTTTTTTATCATCTTTTCTAAACTCATAAAGAAAGAGCTTCTCATCCTGTTTTTCATATTGCTGATAGCCTCACTTTTCCTGCATTCTATGGTGTTCCACCATTCCATTAGTTTGATGATAACAAAAGACTTTAAGGAAAACAAATTAAATAGTATAAAGACCAAAGAATTGAGGCGTTCAAACGTTTATTATTATATTTTTATTTTCTCTATACTTATACCAATCATATTATTGTTTATTAGAGAGTTACGCCTTTTTGACGATAGTAGAGGTATAGGTTTTGCAATTACTTTTACCTTAACATTTCTTTTATTAGCTGTAACTTGGCTTGTTATCCTCATAATAGAGATTATTTTATCCATTAAAAATAGAAGGTCTGAAAGGATAGTGAGAAATTTGCCTATTGTACTGATGATGTTTGGAGTACTCTTTCATCCGTTAGTTCTTTTCCTGCCCGTGTTTTTGATGAAAATTATACCAGACTTCGACTCGCCATACTATAAAAGTATAATAAATCATTATACGGACTATATTTGGATACTTATTTTCCCTATTCTAATATTTCTTGTAAATCGACATGTTTGGTCGAAAATGCTACAAGTCTTAGACCAACAGGAACTTGTCATGAGACTGAAAAACTTAGCCCGTCTGTTCAGTTTAGGAACATTTTTTATCCCTTTAACAATCCTTGTGTTATGGACATTTGGTATTATCCCCTGGTATGAACTCAGTTTAGCATTAGCCATATCGGGAGTCTTGTATCTTTGGATCAAAACGGCCAGGCAAGCGAATAAGATGGGTTTAACCCTATGGAAAAGATGATAATAGAATAAGGAGCTTTGAAAAACATGATGGATCAGGAAGAACAGTTATTTTATGAAATCAAGGATCAGTTGATAGGCGAGAATCCTTCTGTGACTGGAGGGAAAATGATGTCCTCACAGGCAATCAAGTATAAGAACAAGGTTTTGGCCTTTTATCACAAAAAAGAGATGGTCTTTAAGCTCGGAAAGGAGTTTGACCCAGTGGATTACGGCTTGAAGGATTATCAATTGCTGAGCCCCTTTAAAAAAAAAGCTCCCATGGCGGGGTGGTTTCAAGTGGCCTTTTCTGAACACCAAAAGTGGGATGATCTGGCACGCTATGCTCTAATGCATTTATCTAAAGAAATAGATGGTAAATAGCCTGCCAAATACTGACTTTTACACTTAACACCCACGAATAAGATCCTTCAGTCGACTTTCAACACGACATTTGTGTTGAAAGAAATCCATAAGCCCTCCTCCACCCACTTGCAAACCTGTCTTGATAAACTTTCTTCTGTTCATAAATACTCCCTCATCACTTATCGGTTCGTTATATCTTAATATTCATATTATGTTTAAATTACTTGTTAGGAAAACGAAAGTGGCCCGTGATATAGTCTTTCCAGTCCATGAAGTTGTCTAGCTCCTGGGTGTGAATCCACTCATTGTGAATCAGGTAGGGAACACCATCTGGGCGACGCTTATCCGATATGATAGCAATATGCCCCTCAAAGCTAACAATATCACCTCCCTGCCATTGAATCAGGTTTTTAGCATTGTTTGGGATGAGTTTTTTAGTGAGGTTTTTCGCATATTTCTTAAAGAACACAAGTTGGTTGGGAACCCTTCTGAAATCAATGTTGGGGTCAGGACGCCCATTCACTCTGGGATAATCCTTCGTACGCTTTCGTATATCCCTATCCATCATCCTTTTAAGGTTATACCCCGCGTTTTTAAAAGCCCGCCATATCACATCCGTACACACGCCTTCTTTTTTAGGGGGGTAACCACCACGATAGTAGGCACTTTTATAAGTCGGTTTGTTCTTAGCATCTTTCCTAGCCCCCTGAACGATGTCATCCAAGTCTAATATGCCGTCTCGATCCTGGTCGTGGTTGATAACAATCTTCTTGACCTTAAGGGGTTTTACCTTCTTCTTAAGGATATATCGGCTGAGCCATGATTTATTTGTTTCACCAGTCTGAGAAGCGATGACAGGTCTTTGGGAAAGCAATGGATAGAGTAGTAGGGTAAATATGCCAATAGGAACAAGGATGAAAAGGAGTTTAGGTAAATGAAACGAGTTCTTTCTTTTTCTGGCCCAAGTATTATCTGATATTTTCATGGGATTATCCTGGAAAATGTTTGTCTGAGTCTGTCTGTCAGCGGTGGTGAAGGTTTTTCAAGACTGGCTCTGTCCGGATGACTTTAGCCATTCTTTTGCCTTTCCCCCTTTTATAGACATTGGATCTCTCTTAAATATTATTGAGAAAATCTTCTACATTTACATCCCCCTGACTCAGGGAAACCTTAAGAGTATATCGGTCAATCTCTTTATGATAAGGAAAAACAAGGGTTCGACCATCGGGATGTTTCATTTTCACATGGCTTCCTTTTCTGTGTCGTTCCACGAAATCAAGTCTGTTTAGAGTAGAAAGTACCTGCTGTCCTGATAATAGAGGAAGCTTCATAAAGTCAATTCATGGATATTGTGATCATCATCTTCTACAAAGCCATCCAGTTCAGGTTCCAAGTATAACTCAATCGCTTCCTTAATATTTTTTAGGGCTTCATCCTTTGTTCTGCCCTGGGAAACACAGCTTTTCAATGAAGGACAATGGGCTACAATATATCCATCTTCTCCTTTTTCTAAAACAACTTTCAATTTCATGTGTATATTCCTTTAATAGACATCTTTAAATATAACCCAAAATCTTTATAAGTTATTTTATTTTGAAAAGCCGTATCACTACGCTGACTTAGCCATCATTTGATCCTTAGCCTCTCCCAGAGGGAAAAAGAATCCCATTTGACAGGATGTCGTGAAGAACACGGATGTCTGAGAATGGCCAATAATAAGTCAAACACCCCATAAAATAAGAAAACCCTCAAATTACGCTGAATCCATCCTTTTTCATGATAGATTCAGATAATATGAGGGCATTTAGAAATCTATTCTACATTCTAACTTGGTTTCGGGACGATATCAATATGCTTGACTTTCTTCAGTTCCCAAGACTTCTTCTCTGGATCATATTTAGAGTTAACAAAAACCTTCCAGTTTTCTTCATCGAGCTTAGGATGATCTGCTCTGTAGTAGAATCCAGGGTATCGGGTTTCTTCTCTAAACATGATGTGACGCAGGTGGGCTTCAGCCGTCCACGCTCTGTGATAGTTTTCCCAACAGCGTAAGAGGTCATGGAGATCGTTGGCGGCAAGCTTTTCACCGTCTTCAATCAACATGGTGAGAAGCTCCAGGCCTCGTTCCAGCATTTTCCCACTGGTTATATAGTAGGTGGATGTTCCTGCTACATACTCATCCATCAGCTTATTGAGTCGGAACATATACATTCTAGGACGAATATAATTTGGGTTGATCATTGGGTCCGTGGTGTAATTTTTGTGTTCCTCATAGAGTTTAAAAGGAGCATACACTATATCCACCAAGTCCTCTTTGCTTTCTTTCAGGGTGGGTGTGAAGTCTTTATTGTTCTGAATGAACTTCACCATGTTTTTTGCAGTAATACGCCCTTCAGTATGGGATCCGGATGAGAACTTATGACCGGAGGCTCCAACACCGTCACCGGCAGTGAAAAGTCCGTTCACAGTTGTCATTCTATTGTAGACCACACCCTTGTATTCCCACTTGTAGTGTTCAGGGGCAATATCTTCAGGTCCACACACCCAAAGACCGGCACAGCCTGAGTGAGAGCCTAAAAGATAGGGTTCTGTCGGCATAAGCTCAGAGGCTGTTTGCTCGGGTTGTACGTTCATACAAGCCCAAAGACCAGCTTGACCAATAGTCATGTCTAAAAAGTCTTCCCAGGCCTCAGATTCAAGTTCTTTTTGCTGCTTTTTATCCATTGTCTTAAAAGAGTTTTGCATGGCAGTCGGTGTATCCATCCAGATTGGCCCGCGTCCTTCTTTCATTTCTTTAAGCATCAAGTGGTTACGAAGACAAGATGCGGGAACGGCTGCCAGACCATAGGGTGGATAGTCTTTAAGCATCTCTTTATTCGTTTCCATATAGCTTTCACCCAATGCATTGGTAGCTTTGGACTTGAACAGAAGGAACCAGGCTCCCACAGGCCCATATCCATCTTTGAATCGGGCAGGGACAAATCGGTTTTCCATCATGGTCATCTCAGCCCCAACCCAGGCGGCCATTGTATAGGTAGAACCGGCATTCCATACGGCATACCAGGCTCGTCCCATACCTTCACCGGTGGATCGTGGTCTAAAGATGTTCACCGCTCCACCACAAGCGACTAACGCTGCTTTACACTTAAAAATATAGATCTTGTGCTCACGAGTGCTGAATCCAACAGCCCCTGCAATCCTGTTTTCCTCTTTTGCGTCCAGTAGAAGCTTAACTATGAAAACACGTTCATAGATATTGTCCATCCCAAGGGCTTTTTTGGAGGCCTCGGCAACAATCACCTTGTAGGATTCCCCACTGATCATGATCTGCCATTTTCCTGAGCGAACAGGCTTGCCGCCATCAGCAAGCTTCTTTCCTTCGTCCCCTTTCTGTTTCCAGATGGGTAATCCCCATTCCTCAAAAAGGTGAACACTGTCATTCACGTGACGTCCTACGTCATAGCATAAGTCGTCTCGTGTGATTCCCATCAAGTCATTGGCCACCATTCTGGCATAGTCTGATGGGGTTCGATCGGTTCCCAGATAGGTGTTGATAGCAGAAAGCCCTTGAGCCACAGCCCCACTACGATCCATAGCGGCTTTGTCCACCAGGGTGACCTTAATATCATCATTTCCTATCCAGCGTTTCGCTTCAAATGCCGCACCGCAGCATGCCATTCCTCCACCGATCAGGAGGATGTCCGTTTCGATTTCTTCGACTTTCGCCGACTTATAATCATCTGATTTAATACTTCTTTCTTCAGCCATTGATTATACTCCTAAGGTAATTTTCTTGATTTATTCTATATTTGTAGCGACTTCTTGACCAGCTTGTGTAAACAAACGTTGATCATTAATGTCGCCTGCTTCAGGTTTACCTGCATAAGGTTCGATCGATCCTTCAGGAGTCGTTCTAATTGGAAACTTAAACCGTTTTACTCCACCATCTCTGAACTTAATAGTCCACATGATGGAGTCTGTTCCTCTAAGAGGTTGAACAGCTCCTCCAAGGGGAGCAAAGTCGGCATAGGGCCGTGCTTCAATTGCTTGTTGGGGACAGATCTTCACACAGCTGTAGCATTCCCAACAGGCGTCAGGCTCTTGGTTGACACCTTTCATAATATCTTTATTCAAGGTCATCAGATCGTTTGGACAGATATACATACACGCTGTTTTATCCTGTCCTTTACAACCATCACATTTGTCAGTACGAACGAAAGTTGGCATTATCTCCTCCGATAATTTATTTATTTACTTAATACAAAAAAAAGCCTTCATGGTGCTTGCATGCGTTTCTTGGCACAATTTCATGATCAACATGCAAGGTGTATATCACTATAAGCGGTATAGAAATCCTGGAAGATGATCTTTTAAGAGAGCATTCAGCGTGTGCTTACAAGGCAGTATTCACCAGGTTTTTAGCTATATATTTCTAGACCTTAACAATAATCCCTATGATTGAGGTGCAAAATATATTAACATTTACCAAAAGTTTCAAGTTTCTTAAACATTTTTTTTACAAGTTCTTGCCGATCCAGTATATTTTGATATAAGAATTATCCCTTGCCGATGCATCCATCTTGCTTGAGACAAATTAGCAAAATTATTGAGAGCAAAAAATCAAGATAGCCGACTCTTTATTTGATATAATAAAATTACGAATGAAGCCGGTGAACAATATAATCGCTTATCTATACTTATAATGGAATATAATCTGACAGGTCATTCTCAATGATCTGAAAAATGTACAAAAAGCTTTACTTTTATAGTTATTGTAGTTATTTTTTTTCAACCTTAATAAAAACAGGAGATAATCTGATGAAGTTAAAAACTCTTTTATGGAGTCTGGTGCTGATATTTGGCATAAGTTCTTTGGCTCATGCTTTTGAATTCAAGCTTAGACTTCTAGGCGGCTATGGTATTGCAATACCTATGGATCCAGGTCTTAATGATTTTACGAATACAAGTACCAACAAAGAAGTTACTAGTCTTAGTGGTCAGGCAGTATTTTCTTTTAGTACTAATAATAGACTTGGTGTAGGACTTGAAGTGGGCCATATAAATCTTTGGGAATATTCTGTGACAAGTGGCAGTGTAACCCAGTCAGCAGACATTTCTGTGACAAACATAAATGTATTCTTTGAGTTTTCACCTTCTATTTTTGTTATACAAGCCGGTCCAGGAATTTACAGGGACAGTGGCACTGCCACTAACTTACCTGTAACTGACCATGGTACTGGTCTGGGCGTTATGTTGGCAGGAGGTGTGGATATTCCAATAACAGGTTGGCTTAGAATACCTATTTTACTCCGACTAGACATAATTCAGTTTCCCAACTTTAATACTTCTTTAAGTGGTGGTACTATTACTGAAATAGATAGAACTGTTATACCCCTCCGTATAATGGCTGGATTGGAGTTTGCAATCTAAACAAACAGAGACTCTTTTGACCATTCAAGAAGA
>CAJXGR010000164.1 GCA_913053665.1 uncultured Spirochaetia bacterium | reverse complement strand
TATTTATCTATTCGATAATAAGCTAATCCACGATAATAATAAGCTTCATCTAATTTAGGATTTAGCTGGGTAGTTGATTGGATAAACTTTGTATAATCCTTAATGGCACTTCTATAAAGTTTAAGTTCGTGATAAGCAGACCCACGATGGGTGTAGCTATATATATATCCTGGGTTTATCTGAATCGCTTTTGTAAAATCTTGAATGGCATCTTTAAAATCACCAATTGTAATACGTGTTTCACCTCGAGCAAAATATCCTTCATATTTTTTAGGATGAATATAAATTGCTTTTGTAAAATCTTGAATGGCTTGTCGATACTTACGAAGATTATCATAGCAATCCCCTCGTACTAAGTACGCTCCATAACTAAAATCCTTTGAGTATTTACTCTTGATAACACGTGTAACATATACTATAGCTCTAGTATAATCACCGTTTTTCCAAGCTTTAACTCCCTGTTCCATATTTTCTTTAGTTGAATTAGAAAAGAGAAAATCATGAGGGACAAGAATAAAAACTAGTATAAATGCTATAGAAATATTTTTCCCTATCATAATTATCCTCTGATATTATACTGCAAACGGGTAATAACGGAGCTTTTTAAGGTTGTGGGGACACCTCTAAAGGATATTACACAAAATTAGAAAGGTTCAATTTATAACCGTTCAAAGTATATTTAATAAATCACACATCATATTCATCTTACCTATTCCGGATTGCTTTTTGATTTATTCAGCTTTCTAAACGCAGAGATCACGTCCTTTTGGGTGACCATTCCGATGATGTGAGGCATGTCCTGATCATCGATCACCGGGAGATAGTCCAAATCATCGTTAGACGCATGGAACAGGATGAGTAGCTTTTGTAAGCTATCCTGTGGGTAAGCGGTGGGGGGGTTTTCCCTCATAATATCGCTGGCTATCACAAGGTGAGAGAACTCCGGGTCTAGGAGATAATCCCGGATTTCTGCATAAGAGATCGTTCCCACTAAAAGATGATCGTCATTGATGACTGGGAAATGGTCATACTTACAGTGAGAGGCAAACTTAAGGACCTCGTCAAAGGGCATGTTCTCAGGGATTGTTTCCACACTGGATCTCAACAGATCATTACAGGTGATTTTCTTCTCCCTGGCTCTTTTACTCCGTGGAAAGCCAAGAGATCGTCTCAGTCTGACAAGCACCCGGTGATAACTCCGTCTCTTCGACTGAGAGAGCCGTTTAGATAATGATATTTCCTTGACCTCGCCTCCCTTCACGATGGCGTGTCTTGTAAATAGTGGGCCCACCAGCTCAAAGACCATTACGGAGGACAGGATCACGATTGACAGGGTGTCTCCCATGACGGGATCTTCACTTTTAAGAATATAGGCTAAGCCAATGGCCACACCAGCTTGAGGTAAAAGCCCGTAGCCCACGTTCCGTCCAAGCTTCTGGGTGAGACCCACAAAACGAACTCCTATATTACTACCCATGAACTTACCGGCTGTTCTCCCGATCACATAGATGACAAAGAGGATCCCGCCAGTCCAAAGCTGATTGACATGGAGATTCGCTCCAGCCAACACGAAAAAGAGTACATAGATGGGGAGATCCACGTTTTTAACGGCTTTAAAACTGGCCTCACCTTTTGTGCTGGAATTAATTAACGTCATGCCCATAAATAAGTTAGCGAGCAAGTGATCGACGTGGAGAATCCCGTGACGATCCAATAAGAAAGCAATGCCTATATTGAGAGCGATCCCTGAAAGAACGACCAAGAGAAGTTCTCCGGACTTCTCCAGCCATTTTTCCACGAAGCCCAAAAGAAGTCCCACCACAATCCCCAATCCGATGGAGGATAGGACGTCTATGACAGGTTCCAGGAAGTGGGCATTCTCTTTGACAAAGTCGGTGAACAGTATTTTAAATGCAAGAATGCATACAATATTGTTTAGTCCTACCAATACAAGGATGTGATCGGTGACAGGCCCCTCTGACTCATATTCCCGAAGTACCAGGAGGGTGGCCGCCGGGGCTGTGGCAATGGCTATCACACCCAGCAATAATGAATAGGTCATTATATGATCACCCACAGGGTAGTCTGAAAAGCTGAAAGTGATGAATGCCAAGAGACTTACAAGTCCCAGGGTGAGGAGGATTTCATAAAAGGAAATCCATAAGACTTTGCGACCCAGTTTTTTGAAGTGTTCAAACTGAAACTCACCGCCGATATTAAAGACGATGAGTCCTAAACCTATTTCTTTAACCACTTTAAAGAGATCGAGTATCTTGAATTCATGGCCATTCAAGATCAGGTTTTGATCATAGTCAGGAAAGATATAAGCCAATACAGAAGGGTCTAAGGAGCCTATTAAAAGGCCTATAAGCAGGTAGCCCGTCACTTTGGGGACTCTGGCCAGGGAAACCAGCTTTCCACCAAAAAGAGCCAATAAAAGAAACGCTCCTGTCAGAAAAATGATCAGTAGCACAAGTTCATAGACCAAATCAATATCCTTGAAATATTAGCTGTTTTTAAGGCCAGGAAACAAAAGATAATAATTTGGACTGGAATAATGATTCAATCATTTCCATTGTCATGAAGTTAATATAATAAGATGGGAAGTATTTTAAAAGTAAAAAATTACTATACTTTTAATTCTCTAATATTTCTTTCTTTGCTCTTTTGATCCATTTGGATTTCACTTTCGCTCCTTTTTTCCCTTTATGGACCAGGACGAGTTTTTTAAAGTAAAGATTCTGTTTCTTCCTTCCAGCCGGTATGTAATAGGTCAATTGATCCAGGGCTTTTTTATCATCCCTGCCAAAACGAAGGCCTTTTCGGGGAATAACGGAGAGTAGCCTCTCTAAGGCAGGAACTGCTTTTGTCGATGCCACGATATAAAACATCTGAACGCCTTTTTTCGTTCCAAACTCGTAGGCCTTTTTGGGACTTGGAAAACTATATTTTGTGGACTCGTCAATTGGGTTGGACTTTTTGATCCGTTTGTTGGGAAAGATGGCAAATATTCTTTTTGCCGGGCCCACTTCCATAACATAGAGATAGGCCGGCTTATTGGTTTTGACCTGCAGAACAAATTGCTGTCCTTCAGATACTGGATCAAGATTTTCCAGGAAGAGATTCTCTTTAACTAAATGCAATTGGATATTATCTTTACTGATTAACGGGGGGTTTTCATCTTGACCTGGTGAAAAAACCTCTCCTCCAAGCCAATTCACAAAGATTATTCCAATCAATAAGGTCCCCAAAATAGATGGAATCATTATTCCTAACTTCCTCATGAATATCTCCTTAGGATATTTACCACTGATTCTATTCGTCAATAGAAACATAAAAAAGTGTAACGCGAAATTCCTGATCTTTAACGAACCTTAAACCACGGGATATCGCTAGGATCCCCTGTATCCCATGTTTCCTTGTCGTCATCATCATCATCATCATCGCCTTCCTCATCGTCGTCGTCATCATCATCATCTCCCTCGTTGTCGTTATCCTTTTTACGATCACCATTCGGGGGCGTTATGATGACAACCGTCTTCTTTTTCGGTGGTGAGTCAAAAGCTAACTGATTATTTTTAAAGGCGTTAAAGCGATCCGCCGAATATTCATAGATAAATGAGTTCTTCATAATCAGATTCTTTTTCGGGAAATTACCAATCCCTCCACGCCACTCAAAATAATAATGATTCACCTTGTAGACCTTGATACTGGCGATTTTAGCACTTCTATTATAACTATATTCAAAGTATTTAACAGGTCGTTTATACTGGTCTAAACGGAGTATCTTGGAAATCTTGCCATCCGCAAAATATCTAAAGATCTCAGCCGATTCCAGACGAAAGTCTCTATTACTCTCGTTTTTTGTATAATGTTCCACCAATTTTCCCTGTCTCAGATAGCGATAGACTGTTTTCTTGACCTGTTGGCGATCCCGATAATACCCCGTACTATAGGTGGTGGTTTCGATTTGCTGACGTATTTTGCGGTTGTTATAATAGCTGTATTCATAGTCCACATAGTAGGTTTGCCCACCCGAACGGACCACTTTTCTTTTTGTATAAGTCTGTCCAATTTCGTATTGGATCGACTCAACCAGGTTTTTATCTTTATTATACTCAGACTCTTCGAGTAAGTTATCTTCTGAGTCATACTTAAAGGTATTGTATTTAATGAGATGGCCTTGTTGATTATAGTATTCGTCACGGACTTTTTGCTCACTTTTGTTGTAGCGATTGATGATATAGCCTTCGATCCGATTATCTGACGTATACACAATGCTACCGTAGAAGCCGAAGGAGTCGATTTTCGGGAAGCTCATGAGAGTGTTGGATAGACTCACTAATAAAATGATCCATAGAATGGATTTTGCCATGATGCCCTCAAAAACTAAATATTATATACTGAAAGATATTTAAAATGTCACCCTGAGCCTGCCAAAGAGTAATGCCACATTATGGTTCGCCAAGCTCACCATGGCAAATCATAATCATTTTAGTATACTCTCTTTTTCGATCAATATCTTAGGACAGGATAATGATTTTATTTATTATTCTATCGGCTTATGAAAATCCAATTTGAAGGGAGTTTTTGGATGATAATCTTTGACAAGAAGTGGCTTTTTATTATAAAAGCTTCTTTCAATCATGGATTGATGAACCGATATTTATACTATTAAAGTATAACGCAAAAATTGATTTTAGCAAATCATCTCTTCCATGATACGGTGGTACGGGTTCAACATGTTGAACCCGTACCACCGTCCACCATACCGGGTGGACATTCGCTTCACTGCTTCTCTTGCACATAAGAAGCTTCCCGTGATATTCACCGTGAATATACGATTCAGACGATCACTAGTCATTTCATCCAACCACATTTGCTGTTCAAGGATCCCCGCATTGTTGACCAACGCTGTGATCGGCCCCAATTGCTGATCCACCGTGTTGAATAGCCTGAGTATATCTGTTTCAATGGATAGATCAGCTTTGACAGCGATTCCCTTCACACCATGACTTTTAATCTCATCCACAACGCGATCGGCCGCCTCTTGGTTGATCCGATAGGTGATGCACACGTCATAGCTGTCTCTTGCGGCAAAGAAAGCTGTAGCGGCACCAATACCCCGACTCCCACCAGTGATGACCATGATTTTATTCATAATGACCAGGCCTATCCAAAAGCCCGTCTATGGGTGGGTTTTAAACCCACCCATAGACGGGCTCTTCAAAAGTATATTTGTATAATTTACCATTTATCAGTGTGTTGTAGGGGCGACCCGCCGGGTCGCCCCTACAACACATGTCCATTTAGTAGATTCCCACATGCTTGCCTTTCCACAGGGGCAGACATGTAGATTTACCCATAGGGTAATGGCAATTTAAAATCCCGTATCACTACGCTGACAAATATATTGCCGGGTTTCAAGTCTCCGTCGTTCATTGGATTGTTAGACCTCCCATGTTTCTCTGATCCAGACAGTTGTCCAGGAGCCTAAAATGATGAAGATTACAGTGATTATTCCTCCAAGACCTAGTACCGAAATCCCTGTAAGTCCCTGTCCTATATTGCATCCCAAGGATAATACAGCTCCCCAGCCCATCATAAGTCCCCCAAAAATGTGTCCTAGAAAGGCATTTTTATCAGGGGGTATGACCCAACTAAAGGTTTTAGTGGCTTTCGCTGATATAAAGGATCCCAGGATTGCTCCAATCACAGACGCAACACCAAAGGTAACAATAAGACTGGCAAGAAATAGACCTATACCAGAACTTTTACCAGGCTCTTTCAACCAAAAGAAATTAATCTGAGCAAATGGATGATAAGAATCAAACTGAGCAGAAGCCTTAAAAAGATAATCCATAAATTGGAAGTTTGGATTAGCGAAAGTCAGACTGTTGTGAGGGATGGACTCTACTCCCATGCCATTATGGGCATAACCTGTTATAGCCCATCCAGCAACTATCAACAATCCAATCCCAAGACCCGTAAGGGGCCATTTTTTACCCCAAAAATCATCACGATCCTTTGATTTGTAAAACCAGATAGCAAGAAATACGGCAAATAATCCCCAAAGTATGGGTGTGATGTATAAGGACCATTCAATGGTTTCCATACGATCTTTAGCCCCAAAAAGATCCGCTAAAAGCATGGGGATGGAAAAAGAAGTGTCATTACTGATACCCACTAAATCCGTGAACCCAAGGACCAGAGTTTTGCTCCATGGCTGGAAATAAGCATTGTTCAATTTACCTATATGGCCTTGAAGAGCGGTTCCAGCTGCCAGACCAAAGGCAATCACACTGATGAGTGAGCCAAGATTCCCTTCACCCGTACGAATCAGTATTCTGGAGGCGCAACCCCCGGCCCAGACGATTCCCATACCAAATATAAACCCTCCAATGATAAATCCATAGAGATTAAATCCATCAGCTGTGGGTAGAAAGGAAGGCTGACTCCCCAAAAGAGGTTCCACCAAATGGGTAACGTTCGCACCTTCCCCAGACATAGGGATCATGGAAAGTAGATAAACTCCAAGAATGGCTACCAATAAGGCCACCATGTAGGCTTTAAACTTTAAAAAGGTTCCCATAATCCGTATAAACGTAAAAGCGTTGGACATGCAAAATTGACTTCTCTGTACGATAACACCCAAGAGTAATCCAAGGAGCAGCCCCCCCAACATGACGAATAGATCAGCCTTATACTTATCCGTCCAGGCCCCTTCCTCATCAGACGCGGGCGTTTCGTTTTCTGGTGAAGAAGCTTTCTCAGAGGCCTTATCCGTAGGGCCTTCATTCTTTTGATCTACTGCATCCTGCTGCTTCATCATTTTCTCTAATTCAGCATCACTCTGAGCAATGAGTAAGCCATCTATCCTTTCAATGTTCCCTTTCTGAAGAGTCGAAGCCCCCTCTTTTTGAGCATATCCCTGTTGGACATAGACAATAGACAGGAATAAAAAAGCTATCATA
>CAJXGR010000163.1 GCA_913053665.1 uncultured Spirochaetia bacterium | reverse complement strand
AAAAGCCTGTAGGTCGAACTTCCCAGTCCGACAGGGAGTTAGCCATTTTAACTGATTCCAAACTCACGTTAAATAGATTGAATCACAGATAATCATCAATCCCATCTTAAATTAGATCATTTCCTGTATTCATCCTTAAAAATCCATGAGCTTTAACTATTTCAATAACTTGGTTCTGTTGTCTACTATTCCTTCCTAATTCGACTTATTGTTAGCGAACGTTCTAATTTTCAAAAAATAAACGTTCTAAGGGAATTTAGTCATTTTAGGTCAAAAAGTATACCAGTTTTGTTTGGCATACTTTTGACGTAGCTCTTGTCATGCAATTTTTTGGATAAACACTTGTGTGTAAATCTCTACTTTTGCATCCTTCGCGGGTTGCCCTAGTCCATAATTAGCTTGTGCGGATTCGGTAAAATGTTGTATTTCGAAAACCTTTTCAGCACTTAAATCAACAAGGCCTTTTAGCTTAGAAACGGAAACAGATCCATTAGGTGTTAGAGAATAAGAACTATTTCCTAATATATCATCTGTTGAGTCTGAAATATTTCTTAGTAAAATTCTATGGCTTTCTGTACCACGAGCAGGGGGCAGAAGCTTCAATTCGATACCTTCCCGGCAACAAAGAAAATTGATTGGCCGAAAGGGAGAGACCTGGGATATCTGCATTCAAGGTATTCAAGTCTCTTGTTTGCAATACACCTGCTGCCGAGGAGCCTCCACTAGTGCCGCTTGCTTTTACATCTTTGATAGTCGCGTATTGATATTTCGGGAAGAAGTAATTTTTTATGTTCTGCCCTAGGAAAGTGCCTGACTCATCCACGTAATTACTGACAAAAAAGATGGAAGCGTCCACCTCAAAGTATTTCCCGAGGAAAGTATATTGTCCGGAGTAAAGCTCAGAGCCATCCCCCACGTTATAGAGGCGGAAGTTGTCCATCTGTTCGACTTCCACAGTGTTAGCAACGAAGTCATAAGTGTTGGAGAGGGGGCCTTCCAAAACGATGGCCCCTGAAGTCCTGGAAACCCCTTTCTTGATCTCACTTTTCCCTGTTTCGACTTCCGTGACTCGAAATAAAGCTAAAGGATTCATGTAATAACCGTCTCCAGCGACAAGAGACAAGGATGTATTGCCACCCGTTAGATTAGAAGCCGAGGCTTGAGACTTGGGAAGGGGATAAGCCCCATAACCCTTAGCGGCACCGTCTATAATGGCAAAAAGTAAAGCTTTATTCAAGTTGAACTTGGCTGTGGACACATTGCCCAGCTTTCCCCCCGAACCATTGGCCGTTAATGCGATGGCTCCTTCCAGGAACTTCTCTGCCACATTGTTTATAGAGATCACATTATATCTCTCTGTGCCGTCATCATACTTTCCATGTATTTTGATGACCTGATCCCCGGTCTTCTCAATGTTCCCAAAGTTCGTGAGGTTAGATAGCTGTCCCTTAAGGCTAATCTTGTCATTAATGTCCTTGAAAAACTCGGCTGGATTGAATCCAGGGAGAAGGTCAAGCTTAAGAGGGTCAAAAGCCCCGGAGACATTGATTAAATCAAGGGTGGATTTGATCTTGCCATTATTATCGATGGCCGACACAACTGTACCGCCGGAAGACAAGTTTAATTGACCTATATAAACCCCTTTAGTACTATCAATGGGGTTGGCGGCCGGGTCAAAGAAAAGGTCGGCCTCAAAGCTCACCATGGTGTGAGTGGGGTTAAACTCATCCTCAACATAGGTGATCGGTGTCTGAGTCTCCTTTGCCAATAGATAGACATTCTTGGTCTCATCGGCTCCCGTGACGGAAAACTCCTTCCCAACACCTCCACTTGTGACACTCTCTGCGTAATTCCCGTTTTGGATAAGCCCACTGGGGATGTCACTCAAAATAACCTTCCCCGAATTGACGGAGGCACTGATCATGGCATCACTCCCTCCCGGATTGATGAGTCCATCGGTAAAGTACTTGGAGTGCTTCTTTTTTATAAGCCCCAAAATAAAGCCCACAGTGTCCGCCCAGTCTCGGTCGAAAAGAATGACCGGGTTGGCAAGGGGCGTTTCAAAACCTAAATATCCCATTATGTTCTCCTTAATCTAAAATCTTTATTTTTAACTTTTAAAAGTTCTTGAGTGACGTAATTTACGTCGATATTCCCGTCATAGAAGATGTAAACAGCGTTTTGAGCCGTTTCCGGGCTGACCATATAGCCATCCATTTTGACGATGTCATAAAAAAAGTTTCCTTTTGGCCTTATTCTAAAGCCGATCTCACAGCCATATATGATTTTAAATCCCCCTGGCATAAGCTCTTTAAGCCTCTTGAAGAGGGGATCGCGAATATAAGCTTTCACTCCAAACTCTCGGGCTATTTTCTGGACAAGCTTTGGGGGATCGATCCGAATGTCCCCAATGACGTCCAAAAAGACAGAGTCAAAACCTTTTGGCCAAATATAAGTTGAGTTGCTCTTCATGACAGTCGTTATATCCGTAAATCCCCCTGAGATATAGTTCTCAAGGAGTGCCGTGAGGTTTGTGAACTTGAGATAATAGGAATAGCCTTTCGCACGAGCCTCCAGTTCTTCTTTAAGCTTTTCTACAGGTATCCTTGGGTTAGAGTGAAGTTTAATCCCCAATGGATTAAGGTTCCATGTGGCGGTTGAGTTTATAATAACCCCACTATCCTTTAAGACAGGGTATTGAACCTTTAACTTTCGTGCTTCAGTAAGAGTATAATTGTCCGAGTAGTAATCCATAATCTTCTTGACCGCTTCTATACCGGTATAGGGAGTCAGGATGATCTTGTTGTAAGGCTCAGTAAGCTCCCTTAAGGCTGAATAGAGGAAGCTTGTGTTTAAGGGCGGGACATTCCAGAAGCGGATATAGGCCCTGGAGTATCTCCCCTTTGGAGTGGTGATCACAAGGAATCGCCCAGGGAGTCGGAGAGAGTTAGGCGTTTCAATCCGTCCAGTGAAGTCATACTCATCCTGAATGTCTGCCCCATAGCCTGTTCTAAAGAGAACATAAAGTCCAATCGCATAACGGGACAGGCCATAAACCTTGAGGATCCTTAAAAACCTGATCTTCTCGCGATAGGTCTCATCGTCCTCACCCACCAGCCTTTTGATCCCATATTCATCTCCTTTCAAGTCCAGAAAAGACCCTTGGGCTGTATCCAGGAAGATTTGATCCTTCAGGAAGTTAATCTCAGGAAGAGCCTTGTTCGTGAAAAGAGTCGTAAAGACTTGATGATGGAAGCGGTATCTATAACTTTCCTTCCCCAAAGCTCTTGTTCTGGAGGGGAGCTCGCTCCAAATATCCCTGTCGAAATTGATAGCTATTTCAGGCATTTAAATCACCTCGATCAAATTAAAGGTGGCTGATTCAAGGACCATAAGGGTACTTGAATCCGTCGCCACGACCATATCCTCTACAGGCAAGAGAGTCGTGAAATTGTAGACATTACTAACCTGTCCCACTTCAGTTTCCATCATGTTTTTAATATAAGGCCTGCCAATAGAGAGGTTAGAAAAGTAAGTATTGACAGCATTTTGTAAATCACTATCCAGAACAGGAAACCCGCTGCGATAATAGACATCCATTTGAATCATCACTCCTTTCGTCGCGATAGGATAGACAAAGGCTTTCCAGTTGGCCAGAGGGCGGATCGCTGGGCTGTCAAAGTGAGCCTGGACGGCATCAATAACGCTTTGGGGGATCACAGTCCCTGTGCCTCGAATAATAATACCCACCGTCCCTTCCCCGTGGATTGTGGGGATAATCAGGGCCTCAAGGACCCCGGCAAAGCTTTCAGCCTGGCTTTTGAACCAGGTGATGGAATATTCCGTGTTGGTCTTTTTCTTTTCCAGTACACGGGTTCTGAAAGCCTCGTCTGATTCACGGTCAAAGCCCCCTAAAGTGGGTTCGATCTGTTTGACGAGGTCGAAATAAGGGACTTTGCTAATCACTTCCGTGATGAGTCCAGGATCCAGATTGGCGGCAGATCCTCCGAGTTCAGCTTGAATGTCCAATAAAACCGTATAATCTCCGTCTATATCAGCAGGTGTAGAGGGATCAGCCGTTGGAGTAGTCAATCCAAAAAAGCAGACAGGCTCCTGATCGATAGAGCCTTTCGTTCCAAGTGTGATGAGCTCCGGGACCATGTAACTAGCGTCCGAAGGAATGGAACTTCCGATAAGAACCTTTCCTGTAGCCTTTTCGAGGGTTTTCCTTTCCAGGCCTTCCTCGCCACCGTGCAAGTCGAGCCATTCCCCTTCAGCCGTCTGGACGATCATCTGCTTCTTGAGATCATCCAGCCCTTTATCGATATATTCATAATGGATGAGACTCGTTATTTTGAGGGTTTTCATGATCATGGCTTCAGGGCGAAGGTTCTTGAGTTCAGGGATCCGAGTGGATGTTTCATCCACCAGTCGGTTTAAAATATCTGTAAAATTGGGGTCTCTTTCAATGAGTTCATCCACAAGCTGGACATATTCTGTCTCGGAAAGGGATTTGGTATCGATATAATCAAGTATATCCTGTACGGATGGGCTAAGCACGTTCAATGGAGACCTCCACAGAGTTTGGATCGATCCTGTCGTCTTTGGAAAGCCATTCTAATAAGGCCTGCCTGATCTCTATCTCATTATTATTATTGATATTGGCATTCTTGAACCTGTATAGAGTCGATCCTTCCTGAATATCGATGATGTCCTCAAAGGGTTTTAAGTGAAAAGTTTCTATCAAGTCCTGATCTAAAGCTTTTTCACCATTGGCTAGAATCCAGTCTCCCGTACTGGATAAAAGCCAGTCACTCTTTTCATCCGAAAGGATGTCCTCATCGAGGTTTGCCTCGATAGCCCTGTAGGATACGTGAATGCGGAAGTTGGAGAGTTCAAGAGTCATGACGTAAACACCTTCTCGGACAATGATGAGCTAAAATCTACAGGTGAAAGGCCAACAGGAGGCCCTGTGGGAGATCCTATGGCAGTCACAGGGTGAATATGGGTTAAAAGGGGAGTGACAAGCTCCTGGAGCTTGGCGATCAGCTTGGTTCCCATGATTAAAGGTTCGTTGGATGTTTCAGAGCCTATTTTCACGGTTCCCTTGGCCTCAATGATGATGTCCGTTTCGGCTAACACGATATATTTATCTATCCTTGAGTACTGGACAATACCCCAGTCTCCTTCTTCTTCCGATTCCATATGAAAGGGGATGAGTGAGACGACACTTCCTACTGTTGGAAGGGGAATGATCCCCTTCCCATCGGCTGTGATTTTGGCAGAAACAATGATCGCACTCTTGTCGTCTGGTTCTACCGTGCAGGTCAGGGCTTCTTCGTCTACACTTTTCACCACACCCCGCTTGCCTCCTTTCTGGACAACGAGTTGGTTGATGAGATCGCTTAAAACCTTTATAAAAGATTGATTGCCTGTTTCAGTCATTTTATTTCCTTTGCCCCAAGGCTATTTTTCTTTTTCGTCTTCCTCTCCTTCGTCCTCTCCGTGTTCTTCGACCCTTCTTTTTAGCTTTCTTTTTGGCCTTCTTTTTTGTCTCTTTCTCTTGCTCCCCCACCTTTATCTCCTGTCTGAGGCCATCGGATGGTGACCAGGTGATGGTCTGAGAGTCGATCCAGGCCTCCCGCTCCTTGTCTTCTTCCTTTATAATCACTTTTTGGGAGTGAGAAAGGATCGGTTCGGCCAAAAGCTTTAAGGAGCCACGAAATCCCTTGAATGACAGCTCCTTGTAATGCTCCTTGGCCTTGTCTCCGACACTGTCTTTACCCGCGTCCTTATCGAAGAACTTCCTGATGTTCGTACCCTTGCCAGCTTTTCCAATATAAGGGCGTCCTTTTTCGTCTGTCCCCACCACGATTACTTTAAGATTAGGGACTCCCTCATGCCAGTTTAAGCTGTTCTGCACTATGTAAGGAGCTTTTAAGTCGATTAGCGAGGTCTCCTTTTCCTTTGTAAAGCTGTACTTCTCTCCATAATACAATTTATCTGCAATGAAAAACCAGTCCGAGAGGCTTTTCTCTGCCAAGTAATTCATGATCCACCTCACCGACTTCTGCGTGAAGCTTACTTTGCGATAATGCTTTCTGTTTTTCACATTGTCCACATTGGCGCCCGGTGCCAATCGTTTTATGATGTCCCCATCCCACAGGTTCACGAACGTGATGGTTTTCGGCTCTTTTAATAGATAGGACAAGTCCTCACACTTTAACTTGATCGTTCGCCGCTCCTGATTAGGCTTGGTGAGAACCCCGTCAAAGACTTTCGTGAGTGGATAACGATCCTTGTAGGCCACCTTTAAAGTGACCCTGGCCTTCTCCTTAAAGGCTTCCCTGTATCGATTCAGCTTTTTAACTAGTTCTATCTCAAGGGTCATGGGCCTTTCAATACGACTGGACTTTACAGAAAAGCTTTTGATAAAGGATTGGGGGATTTTTACCCCATCTATTGCAAGTTCTATCCAGTCAACGATCAT
Source organism: uncultured Spirochaetia bacterium (assembly GCA_913053665.1). GTDB lineage: Bacteria > Spirochaetota > UBA6919 > UBA6919 > UBA6919 > CAJXGR01. The sequence continues at coordinate 521 of CAJXGR010000163.1, read as the reverse complement.
GTTTTTCCTTTGTCTTTTCTGGCGAAGGTATATTCCTCAAAGCCAATGAGGGGAGGGATTATAAGAGTTTCCCCTTCCAGAAGATCTATATAATCATTGGCCTTCATAATCTCTTTTCTACAGATCACATCACCGTAAAACTTCCGGGCAATGGATGTATAAGTATCGCCTTTTATAATAGTATATTCCTGGTCTTCCATAAAGAGTTCTGGGATCATGGTATCTTTAACTCCTGTCCTGGTTTGATTAAATTGGGATTATTTCCAACGACCTCTCTATTGGCTCCATAAATTCGTCTCCACAAAGTGTGACTCCCGTATTTCACAGTCGCGATCTTTGAAAGACTGTCTCCCTTCTTGACTACGTAAAGCTCTTTCTTCTTTTCCTTCTTGGGATCGGTGATCTCTTTGACATTCTCCCGCTTTTTCTGGGATAGATTCAAGGACAGCAGAGGCTCCCTATCCTCTGTCCCTTCAATAGTGAGACTACGGGACAGATCGAAATCCTGGATCAAAGTGATT
>CAJXGR010000162.1 GCA_913053665.1 uncultured Spirochaetia bacterium | reverse complement strand
GAAAATTTTGATGCACCGTGGAATCTTGGGGAATCTGTTTGGGCTTATTGCGCAGAATTATTTAACGCTCAGAGTTTGAAAAAAATAAATATAGTTACTTATAATGAGAGTTCTGATGAAAGTATTAATAATTCCGCTTTGGTCAGTGGTAAAAATAGATTTTCATTTTTATTATTATTTTTAAAATAAAGATAATAAACATAAACGGAGGAATTCATGGCAGAAACAACTATAGAAGAACAAATTAAACAAGCATTGGACGATATCCGCCCCAATCTACAAATGGACGGGGGAGATATTGAGTTTCTTGGTATAGAGGATAATAAAGCAAAGGTGCGTCTTGTGGGCGCTTGTGGGACATGTCCCAGTTCAGTCTATACCCTGAAAATGGGTGTAGAGGCTCACTTAAAGGAATGCATCCCCGAATTGGACGGGATTATCTCGTACTAATCCATTAAGTTGTGAGAGCTTGTCTATTCTTTAATCATCCCTTCATAGGGTGTGTACAGAGGTAAGCTCTTTCAACTTTGTTTCTGAGACACCTAATCTCATCAACGCTCCCTCAATGATAAAGGCTGAGCCTATCTTTTCATTTTGCAAAAGATCAAATAGAGGCTCAATCGCTTTTTGATCCCCTATAAAGCTTAAAGCTTCTGCGGCATTGCAGCGTACTTCTTCATCTTTATCCTTTAAGGCTTCTATAAGAGGCTCCACCGCCCGATGGCTATCTTTCTGTTCTCCCAGGATCCGTGCAGTACTCATTCTCACCCTGGGGTCTGGGTGCTTAAGACCCTCTATCACGTAATTCATCAAATGTTTATGTTCTATATTTCCTAATGCATACTCTGAGCCAACCCGTATCCATTCATTATCACTTTTTAATGAGTCCATAAGGGGGAGAATGACAAACTCACCCATTTTGCTTAGGACCAGAGCGGCCCTTTCACGTACCCATTCGTTATCGCTTTCCATAGCAGTAATTAAGGGCTTAACGACCTTTTCACCCAAATCTTTCAGGGCTTCTGAGGCCCTTTGACTGATAGACTCGTCTTCCTGTTCCAAAGCGTTAATAAAGGGTTCTATAGCATAAGTGCCAAGTTGTTCTAAAGTGATGATTGCCTGCTTTTGGATGTCCTGATCTTCATGTTTGAGGGCTTTGACAAGAATATGTATGGATTGTTGGGCAATTTTTCTTAATATGGAGAGAGAACGCATACGACAATTGCCTTTAGAGGTGGTCAAGGCGTCAATAAGAGGCTTGATGGTGTTTTGGCCTATATCATCGAGGATGGCTGATGAACGCTTTCGGATACTGGGATTATGATGGCTAATTGCCTCCATAACTGGCTGGATAGCCTTTTCCCCAAGCTTGCCCAGGATTAATGCGGAGAAGTGCCTACGCTGTTTGCTTTTATGCCCCAGAGCTTCAATGAGAGGGGTGACATTATCTGCACCAACCTCTATAAGAGTGTTGATGACCTCTCGTGTGACCACATGGGACTCATCATCGAGATAGGGTATGAGGTGATTCATTGCCTTAGCCGGATGCTTCACCAGTAAAGCCTGTATCTCTAATAACTTGCCTTTTTCCTCATGGTCTGGGGATCCTGAGGATTTGGATAGGTCATACTCTGAAGTATTCATTGTTTCCTCTTGAATTAAAGCTATCAAAAAATGGGAGGCGGGTCAAATGAAATGACAATGTTTTTGGGTAATTTTTCTTTACTTTATACCAGATTAAGGTTTTTATAATGAATAGAACCTGGACTTCAAGGAGACCATCATTTTTAATGTTATTGAACCGATTAGGTACCATTCCATTCATGATTCCTTTGATCATTCTATTGGTGATAGTCTTTTGGGTCTTTTATCACTGCCTTTTATTTTAGCGAGATTGGAGAAGTATTAGATAGGTATTGGGTATTTTTTTCCTTTAACCACATTGCTTTTGAGAGTTATATAGTCTTAAGAAGCAGGATCACAAAGGCAAAAGGGAGTATCAGTCTTTGGAAACAGGGGGAAAAAGAGAGGCAGGGAGAGAAGGAGATTTGAGGAAGAACTCCCTGCCTTGGTTTATAGGGCATTCTATTTATTCCGATAGTAACACTATCGGGCTGATCAATAATCCAACGGATCATTCATCAATTTTTTGACCGATATTCGGCTAACAATTATAGAGCAATCTTCGTGCCAATTCATGATTTCTTCTCATGAGCCATCTAGATTAGAACGAATGAGTTATGTATGAAATCCATTGCCCTAAACTAATACAGTGGGTCTCTAAATTGTCTGATTTTCTTATAAGTAAACGGGTGAAAGCCAACTTTCATGAGCTGAATCGTTACCATTGACGATCTTAAAGTATCGATCTTGTATTCCCTTCGTGACCTTGCCAATGACTCCCTGACCAATGATTCTGTGATCGATTTCTTTAATCCACGCGACCTGAACCCCTGTTCCACAAAAGAAAACCTCGTCAGCTATATACAACTCGGTGCGATTAAAGTCTCTTTCAATCACCTTTAAGCCCATTTCATTTTCGCCTATGTCCATAATAGTCCGTCGCGTGATGCCTTCCAGGATAGAGGCTGACAGGGGAGGTGTGATCAGTTGATTGTCCCGGACGATAAAGATATTTTCTGCCGACCCTTCCGATATATTGCCTGCGTCATCCAGGAAAATGGCTTCATCAAATCCTTCCATCAGGGCTTCTGATTTGGCTAAAGCCGAGTTTAGGTAGCCTCCAGAGGCCTTGGCACGTGTTGGAATCATTTTATCGGATAATCTTATCCAACTGGAAATCTTGCACTTTAAGCCTTTATTCACATCGAGATAGTCGTCTAGAGGGAGGGTATAGATTGTAATGTCATCGCTTACATTATGGAGCCTTGGAGAGAGGGAAAGTTCATTTTTATATAAAAAAGGACGGATGTATATCCCCTGCTTCCACTGGTTTTTGCGGACTAAATCCATGGTAATATCCATCAGTTCGTCGACTGAATACCTGGGTTTCATCATCAGTATTTTGGCCGAATTCATGAGTCTTAGATAGTGATCTCTCAAGCGAAACAAGTATAATTGCTCTTTTTCACTATTCCAATAGCCCCGAATCCCTCCAAAACACCCTGTCCCATACTGGAGAGCGTGAGTTTTTACGCTGACTTTGGCTTCATCTGTTGGCACAATTTTCCCTTCAAAAAAGCTATAATCCCTGTTGTCTTTTGCCACTTGAGCCACCTTTTAATCCATTTACTATGAGTTTGCAAAAGTAGTAATAAGTCTCACGAAAGTCAATAATTAAAGCCTTAAAATTAGTTTTACCCTATAACAATGCGCTGATAACTGACTCTGCCCAAAGAACTTTTTTTCCATAAAAAAAAAGAGTGGATTAAACTAAATACTACAGTAGGAAAAATACGAATAAAATAAATAGACACTTTTATCCCTTTAGTCAGCCTAACTTACAGGTCGCTTGAACAGTCCGATAAGGTGTATTATTATTGAGACATTCACAAATACATTGACAATATTACGATCTGTTGATAAATTTGACCTCACTGGGAGATTGCAAAAATTAGTCAATTTTAATGTATACCAAGGAAAGTTACAAATATCATGGAGGAATAATGAAATCAGCTCACCCTAGTAACCCGCCAGATACTGATAATCCAACCATCGACTCTAAGGACGATCCATCCGGGACTTCCGATAAAATCACCATTGGCCCCCGCGGATTGAACATCGAACGAATGTTTACAAGAAGAAATATACACCCCTTTGACGAGTTGGAGTGGGAACTTAGAAACGCTTCCATCACCAATGAGTCGGGTGAAATCTTTTTTGAGGAAAGTGGTGTTGAGTTTCCCAAGAACTGGTCTCAAATGGCCACTAATGTAGTCACGTCCAAATATTTCTCAGGGGCGTTAGGCTCCGTGAAACGGGAAAAAAGCGTTCGTCGGCTTGTTGAGAGAGTCTCCCGAACGATCGCGGATTGGGGGGCTGGAACAGGTTATTTTGAAGGGGATTCAGGGGAAATCTTTTATCATGAACTCTCTCACCTGTTGGTGAATCAAAAAGCCGCCTTTAACAGTCCTGTCTGGTTCAATTGTGGCGTGAAAGACAATTCCAATCAGTTTTCTGCTTGCTTTATCAATTCCGTTGAGGACACAATGGAGTCTATCCTTAACCTGGTCAAGACAGAGGGTATGTTATTCAAGTGGGGATCAGGGACTGGGACAAATCTATCTACCCTTCGTTCTTCAAGAGAGGCTTTAGGCGGTGGAGGGACAGCCTCTGGCCCTGTGTCCTTCATGAAGGGCTACGATGCTTTTGCAGGTGTCATCAAGTCAGGGGGTAAGACGAGGAGGGCGGCTAAGATGGTGATCCTTGATGTGGATCACCCAGATATCAAGGACTTTATATTATGCAAGGCTAATGAGGAAAAAAAGGCATGGAGTCTTATTGATGCAGGCTATGACGGTTCCTTCAATGGTGAAGCCTATAGCTCCATTGCCTTTCAGAATGCCAATCATAGTGTTCGTGTGTCGGATAACTTTATGGAGTCTGTTATGAGTGATAAGAGTTGGCAGACCCGGTCAGTGGCAAGGCATGATCCTATGGATACATACTCATCCAAGAAGATGCTCATGGATATGTCTGAAGCCACTCATATATGCGGAGATCCCGGCATTCAGTTTGATACAACCATTAATCACTGGCATACTTGCCCTCACTCTGGGCGTATTGAAGCCAGCAACCCCTGTTCTGAATACATGTTCCTTAATGATTCGGCTTGTAATCTATCTTCCCTGAACCTGATGAAGTTCAGGAATGAAGACGGAACCTTTGACACACAGGGCTTTCTATACGCTGTGGGGATTATGATCATTGCTCAGGAAATCCTTGTGGAGAATGCCAGTTATCCAACCCCCAAAATCGCTAAGAATAGTGTGGACTTCCGCCCCCTGGGATTGGGTTATGCCAACTTGGGAGCCTTATTAATGGCCCACGCATTTCCTTACGATAGTCTGGAAGGGAGAAATTATGGTGCCCTACTAACAGCTTTGATGACTGGAGGGGCTTATAAGATCTCAAGTATGATAGCCGCTATCAAGAGTCCTTTTAAATACTATCCCAAGAATAAAGATTCTATGCTCCGTGTCATCCAGCAGCATAAGGATGCTGTCGAAAAGATAACTTCTGTGAATAAAGACTCAAACTCCTATGATGAGAATCAGGGCTTGGCCGATCGGGCTAGAAAGGTGTGGCAGGAGGCCTATGACTTGGGGAGGCAGTATGGATACAAGAACTCTCAAGTGACGGTCTTGGCCCCTACGGGAACCATTGGCTTCATGATGGATTGTGATACAACAGGTGTAGAGCCGGATATAGCCCTTGTGAAGTATAAAAAGCTGGTGGGAGGGGGTCTATTAAAGATCGTTAATCAAACAATCCCTCTTGCACTTGAAAAGCTGGGTTATTCCAAGGAGCAGAGCAATCGAATCATTGAATACATCGATGAAAATGCTACAATAGAAGGATGTGGTGACCTGGACGAAGATCACCTCCCTATATTTGATTGTGCTTTCAAAGCCACTAATGGAACCCGATCTATCCACTATATGGGCCATATTAAGATGATGGAGGTTGTTCAGCCCTTTCTTTCGGGGGCGATCTCCAAAACCGTCAATATGCCTAATGAGATCACGACAAAGGAAATCTACGAAGCTTACGTTGAAGCCTGGAAAAGGGGATTGAAGTCTATTGCTATCTATCGGGACGGGTCCAAGCGAACCCAGCCATTAAGCACCCAAAAGGAAGACTCAAAGGAGCAGCCAATAAAAGGTGTTCTTCGGCGGCGTCTTCCTGATGAGAGAAAATCCATCACTCATAAGTTCAGTGTAGGAGGCCATGAGGGCTATATCACTGTGGGGATGTATGAAGATGGCAGTCTTGGTGAGATCTTTATTGTTATGTCGAAGGAGGGAACGGTGGTGTCCGGTTTAATGGATTCCTTTGCTACAGCGATCTCGTTAGCATTGCAATATGGTGTTCCTTTGAAAGTTTTAACTAATAAGTTTAGCCACACTCGCTTTGAGCCTTCCGGTTGGACAAATAATAAACAAATCCCTATGGCTAAGTCTATTATGGATTATATTTTCAGATGGCTCTCGCTTAAGTTTCCTCAGGAAAGTCTGTCACAAGAAAGTGATCCGCTTCTTGAGCCGGAGTACACGGTAGCTGTTGACCAGAAGGCCTATGAGAAGCAGGATATTCAAAAGTATGAACAGCAGGTCTTTAAAAACCAGTCCGACGCGACCCCCTGTTCAACCTGTGGATCTATCATGGTGCGTAACGGGTCTTGTTATCGTTGTCTCAATTGTGGGAACACAAGCGGTTGCTCTTAAAACAGAAATCCCCTTGCAGACAGTCTATAGACATATCTTCAAGGGGTAAATTAATCACCTGTTTTTTTTATGATGCTCGTCGTGATGCTCATCATCTTCCAAAACTTCCATAATATCGTCAAGAACATGGATCATCTCATCAACAAACTCCTCATCATCTTCATTATGATAGTGTGTTCTTCTAATCTTTCTTGCAATATACCTTAGTTCACGGGATAATCTCCAACTAAAGTTTTGTACGTTGTTAGCCGCCCTCAATACATGTTCAGATGCCTGGTTCAGGTGTCCAATCTGTAACTTTTCTATGGCATGCTCAAGGTGATGAATGGCATCTTCGCGTAAATCCCTCACAGAAGGTTGTTCTGCTAAACAACCAAATGCAAAAACAATTATCCCCAGCAAGGTAAAAGACCTGGAAAGTATTTTCATTCATTCCCTCTTTTTCTTTGAATCCTGTAAGCAAAAATAATGTTATACGGATTGTAAGGCAGTATAAATGAACATTTTATCGCCGTTTAAACTGTAAGAACACCAGTGGCTGCTCTTAAAATAGAAATCTTCTTGCAAACAGTTTATAGGCATCTCTTAGGGGTATTTAAAAATTAACGATA
>CAJXGR010000161.1 GCA_913053665.1 uncultured Spirochaetia bacterium | reverse complement strand
CGCCGGGTCGCCCCGACAGGCCGCATTATATCGACCAGGACATCCTATGACAGCCTAAAGACTTATCAGTTAGCTAATTCACTGAGTGTCCAGTAGGAGTCAATGGCTTTCATCACGTCCAGAAACTGGGAGAAATCAACAGGCTTGATCATATAGCCCGCCACCTGAAGATTAAAGCTGGATAAGCGATCCTGATCCTCTTTCGATGTGGTTAACATAATGACGGGTATCAATTTAAGGTCTTTGTCGTCCTTGATAATTCCCAAAAACTCAAGACCGTTCATTTTGGGCATATTAATGTCTAAAAGGATGATGACGGGTTTGTTATTCAGATTCTCTCTCAGATAGATCAAAGCCTCTTCACCATTGTGGGCCTCAGCGATGGGGTTGGTAACCTGGATCTTTTTCAAGGCACGTTTGACGGTCATGATATCAACCTGATCGTCTTCCACAAGGAGAATCGTCTTATTATCTTTCATGGGGTCACCTCAAGTTTTAATAATTTCGGACTCAAGTTTATTTTAGCCAGCTTGACGATAAAAGTAGACCCTTCACCCACCTGGGATTCCACCTGGATCGTTCCGCCAAGCCCGTCAATGATCTTTTTCACGATGGAGAGGCCGACTCCTGTACTCTCAAAGTCGTCACGGGGAACAAGGGTCTGAAAAATCTGGAAGATCTTGTCATAGTATCTCTCATCAATCCCCGGGCCGTTATCTGAGACTGAGAATATCCAATGATCTTCATCCTCATCGCATGAAATACTTATTTTACCCCTTGGTTTATCCATATATTTGATGGCATTACTGATTAAGTTCTGAAATATCTGAATGAAAGGGGTCATTTCACCAAAGACCAGGGGGAGTTCATTTTTCACCTGAATCTCCAGGATCCCGTTATGATCCAGTGAGTCGATAACATCCGCCACAAGACTGTTAAGATCAAGTTCTATGGGCGTCTCCTTGATGCGGCCTATTCTGGAATACTGAAGGACTCCTTCGATCAGATTGTTCATACGATCCACACGTCCCTTTAGCAAGTCCATCTGATTTTGTCCCTCTTCATCAAAACATGGAGCATAGTCTTCACCGATCCAGTGACTCAAGGAACCAATAGCTCGTAGCGGGGCTTTCAGATCGTGGGAAACGATATAGGCAAAATCCTTCAACTCCTTGTTTGTACCTTCCAGCTTAGTGACAAGCTGAGTTTGTTTTTCCTCCACCTTCGTGCGTTCAGCGATTTCATGTTCCAACTTGGTGTTGAGCCTCAATAATATCTCACCGGAACGTTGCTCATCCTTGTAGGTCCTGATGTAATCAAACGCTAATCCACTGAATGGTACAAGGTAAGCAACGATTTTAAGACCGTGGGCAATATTAAAGAAGTTATCGAAAAGGGCGGATGAGCCGAAGGCCATGTAAAACTCTACAGCGACTTCAGGGATCACACTCACCAGCAAAGCATGGGAGAAAATGCTTGGATTACGTCTGTAGAAGGGGAGATAAATAAATAGTCCCGCAAAAAGGAATAAAACGAGTGGAATGACATCATAGGGACGGGTGATGATGGCGTCAGGGAATTGAGTCTTTGGCAGATCAGGACTGACAGCACTAACATGGATTAATGTGTAGGCCAGGGCACCAAAAACGAGAGTGGTGATGAGTATGAATCGTATATCTCCCTTAATCCTTTGCTTAGGCTTGATCAAGAACAGCCCAACTCCTATGATCATGATCAAAGCGTTAAATATCCTGCATAAGGCCCATGTAAAGGGGATCAGATCTTTGTTATCAGCGACGGCCTCAATAAGACGGTCAGCAGCCAGTGTGTGGAAGGCGTCCATAGCACCAGCACAGAAAAGAGCGACTCCGATAATCGGGGTGGTCACATCCCTCTTGATCGAAAAATGAATAAAGGCAAATAACACGGTGAAAGCCGCCGTGCAAAAGGCCGTCCACTCCAGGATAGTGTGAGTAAAGCTTCCAGCCAACGTGTAGAACATCACATCGATCATATTGGAGAAAGAAGTCTTGGGCAGGCTGTACGTTACTTCAGGATTGTCTTGACCAAAACTTACGCCGATGAGGGTCAGGATGAAAGGCAATACGCAAATTATGACAATCCCCCATATCAGGTGCCTTGAAATCCGACTCTCTCTATCTACTTGTTTGGCAAGTAATTTCACTGGCCTCATCTCCCGCCGTCATGAAGTTAATAGGATTCTATCAATCCTGGGGCTTAAGGCTTTTATTGTTCTAAAGGCTTTTAAGCCCAAAAAAGTCCAAACCTTACTGAAATTACAACAAGAATTGTGCCAGAAATATGAAAGAAAGGTAAGATTATTCGCTAGTAGTTCAGCAAAAAGGTGGGAACGTCTCCACTGGGCATAGGCCGACTGTAATAATAGCCTTGTGCCTCGTCACAATGGTACTCTTGAAGAAAGTCAGCGTGGGATTTCTCTTCCACTCCCTCAGCCAGGACTTTCATATTGAGATTCTGTCCCATGGTAATGATGGCCGTAACAATAGCGGCATCACTGGAATCATGGATCATATCACGAATAAAGGACTGGTCAATCTTTAAGGTGTCTATAGGCAATCTTTTCAGATAGCTTAATGACGAATAACCTGTTCCAAAGTCATCAATAGCGATGCATATGCCTAACTTCCTGAGCCTGTTGAGGGTGTGAATCCCATCATCAAGATTCTGCATGATGCTGCTTTCTGTAATCTCCAACTCGAGGAACTTTGGGTTGAAACCTGTTTGATGAAGAATCTCTTCTATGGTCTCAACAAGACTCTTACGCGAAAATTGTCGGACAGACAAGTTGACACTCAGTCGTGGTACAGATAATCCAGCGTCCTGCCATATTTTCCCCTGCTTGCAAGCGGCTCTCAAAACCCACTCATCGATAGCTGTGATCAACCCAGTCTCCTCGGCTAGTGGGATAAATTGCCCGGGTGGGATGAGATCTTTAGACTCTGGCTGCCAGCGAACCAGTACTTCAAAACCAGAGATTTTCCCTGTCTTGAAGCTAACTTGCGGCTGATAGTGGAGTACAAACTCCTCGTATTCAAGGGCCTGGCGTAAGTCGGCCTCCATAAACAACTGATCTGATCTCTGGAAGTTCAAATTGGTCGAGTAGTATTGATAATTGTTCTTTCCAGCACTCTTAGCGTGATACATGGCAATATCAGCGTTCTTTAAAAGCTCTTCTATTTTATGTCCATCCTTTGGGAATAGGGTGATTCCAATACTTGCCGTGATATAAATATCCCGTTTGTTCAGACTGAAGGGTCTTGAGAAAGTACCGATTATCTTATTGGCCACCTGAGTCACATGATGGACGTTTTCTTCGGATAGCTTCCTGATGATGATAGTAAACTCATCGCCTCCTAGTCGAGCCACAGTATCCGTCTCGTAAAGGCAGTTACTTAATCGTTGAGTCACCTCAACAAGCATCTGATCACCTGCCGAATGGCCCATGGTCTCATTGATGTTTTTAAAGCGATCCAGGTCGAGGAAAATGAGGCCCACCCACTCATCGTCACTTTCAGCCTGAACCAGGATTCTCTGAAAGAGATCATGAAATAAGATCCTGTTGGGCAGGCCCGTGAGAGTGTCATGATAAGCCAGATATTCGGCGAGTTCTTCATTACGTTTATTCCTGGTGATATCTGAGAACATCGCAACAAAGTGGGTTTGAACTCCATTGTCGTCCCTCAACTCATTGATTTTAAGGGATTTGGGGTAGATTTCCCCATTTTTACGGCGATCTATGATTTCACCTTCCCATTTACCTACTGTTAAAAGATTGTACCACATAGATTTAAAGAAGTTCCGATCATGTTTGTCCGACTTAAGAATCCTGGGAGTCTTTCCCATAACTTCTTCCAGAGTGTATCCCGTAATCTTGGTAAAAGCGTTATTGACATCTAATATAATACCATCTACATCAGTGATCATGATAGCCTCATCAGCACTTTCATAGACTTTGGCTGTCAGACGCATGGAATCTTCCACTTTTTTACGCTCTGTGATGTCCTGGACAATGGCTAAAAATAATTGCTTTTTATCCCGCTCAATGAGTTTTACTTGAACTTCAACAGGATAGGTGCTTTTATCAAAACGACTATGGACCGTTTGAAAGGCTAACAGGTCTTTTTCATGGGTGATAAGTGGTTGTATCAAGGTTCTAAAGGAGTTTTCATCATAATTTGGTTTTAAATCCATGGGGGTTATCAAGTTAAGATCTTCTTCTGTACGACCCGTATTTTGACAAGCTCTTGGGCTGGCATATACAAACTTGAGGGTTTCTGCGTCAAAAACGTAGACTTCATTGAGACCGGCTTCGATTACGTCTAGAAGAAAGCGTTGTTCACCCTCCCTATTATTATTTATGACCTTATCTTTTAATAGCCATTGGCGAAGAACTACAATAAGGCCAATTAATTGGAACACAAAAATGAACATTATCCCGATAAATCCGGGAGATGGGATGGGTAATCTATTCCCATCGATCAGATAGATTGTGACCCATCCAGTCGTTATAACGGTTAATACAATAGCTAAAAGTTCTAAAATTGGTGTCTTACGGTTCATTTTGCTAGACTTTGTGGATCCTGGACCTTAAGGTTTAGTTTTCTTTAATTAAATATATCTAAATGATGTGGAATTGTTTAGGGTGTTCAAGTTCCTTTTGTTGAATAATTTATTCCTCCCATAATTTAGAACACGTAAAATGTCAATCATCAGGTAATAAAGGATTACATTATTTTTTGGATTGCCCATAAATCATCCGAATCTTGATTGACATTTTTGGAAGTCCATTATATTTTATTCTTTAAGACTCATACCTTCAAATCTTACAATATCAGGCTATCATTTCACAGGGTATTCTATTGACCATCACGATTAAAAACCTCCGGCTGAAAGGGATCATAGGCATCTATGAGTCGGAACGCCTTAATGAGCAGGATATTATCATACAGGTCAAAATAGACTTTGATGGGGATCAAGCCGCCCAAAAAGATGAGATCCAAAAAACCATCGACTATGATCAAATCACCCAGAAGATCGTTGATTTAGTGAATAGGTCAAAGTTTTACTTATTGGAAAAACTGGCTCATCAGGTTTTGAGAATAGCCATGAAGGATGAAAGGGTCACGAAAGCATGGGTTGAAGTGGCCAAACCTCAAGCCATTCCACTGGCGGATGCTGTATCGGTTTCTTGTTCAGGGGATCGGGAGACCTGGGAACCAATAGCCACGAATGACTCGAACGAATAAAAGAAAAAGAGAGGGATAGAACCTTTTGTGACAAGTTTATCCAATTGCTTGTAGGGGCAGGTTTAAAACCTGCCCCTACAAGCAATTATCACTCAATGTTTTAACTACCCCTAAATAAAGTCTCTCATAAACAATCCAATAGGTATATATTATGTCTGAAATTAAGAAGCAAAATCCTCTGTTCAAGCCCTCCAGCCTGGTATACATGGGTTTAACTCTCTATGTATTAATCCTTTTACTCATCTCAATTATCGTAAACCTGGATCAACCAAAATCTAAAAACTATTCTCTTACAGAAAAATATATTGTGGCCCAAATAAAAGGATTGGAGGCCATTAAAAAATATCAGTCTGTTGAGAGTCAGCTTGAGGGCCTGAAAGACAAATTAAACGCCATCCCGTTAAAGGATATTCAAGAAAAATCAGCCCTTCATTTTGCTGTTTTATACAACTATTTTGGCTTAAAATCCAAATCATTGGAACTGATTGAAGTCAGTCACAAGAATCCTGAGCTTCAAAATCTTCTTGAGTCCATCCTTCACTCTAAAGTTGTTTCAGTAGATGATAATGCTAAGCAATTGATCTATAATGGATTTAAAGAAGAGTGGTATCGTCAAAGACTTCTCCACAAATACTATCAAAAGACAGGGGATCATGAAAAACGTGAGGGACTAAAAAGCCGGATCAGCCAGTCGCAAAATAGTATGCTGATACTCTTATCAATACAGACGATCGCTCTGATTACCCTTGTCATAACGGGTCTGATATTCATTGTCTTGGCAATTCTTCATTGGAAAGAAGATAGAAAACTTCTGCCATCTCATGGCTTTTCCGGAGTGGCTGATCCCCTATGGGACGCCTATGGTCTCTTTATCATCTGGTTTAGCCTAGTTATAACTGTCGATATTATCATGAGTTTAGCTATGAGACTGGGTGCAGATTATAATCTTTTTCACTTTAGCTCTGTGGAATGGCTTCTTGATCTAAGCATAGGTCATATTATCCTTTCAGCCACCATCGAACTGATTGTTATTCGTCTACTCATCCTAAAGCAAGAGTCACTAACCCTTAGAGACTTCTTCAGAAAGGTTTTACCTATATCCAACCTTAAAGCTTTTCTTCGTCACGTGATGCTTGGAGTTCAAACCTACGCAGTGGCAGTGCCTATTATTCTCTTGATTGGCTTGATCAGTAAGTACTTTATAGATGAAAACCCTCTGGAATCTAATCCTATATTCACTTTACTCATCGATGGGGAGAGTTCCTTCACTTCCATAAGTGTTTTCGTGATGGCCATAGTCTTGGCACCTGTATTTGAAGAGATTCTTTTTAGGGGACTGCTCTTCAGATTGCTTCAGAGAAAGTGGAGTACAGAGCTTGCCGCTTTAGTAACCAGTGTAATCTTTGGAATGATCCACCATGATCTCTACTCTTTTTTACCCATCACGGTATTAGGGATGGTATTGGCTTGGGGCTACCAGAAATCCAACTCATTGATCACACCCATTATCGCCCCCGCCCTTTGGAACGGAACAACCCTGTTATCGGTTTACTTATTCCTTTGACAGGACTTTATTCTAATCATCCAACTTATTTTAGCCCTCCTAATTTTCATGGGATTTCAACTTTAAGACGCCCTCTGGATTTCCGAGAATATAATGGATTGACATTTTGGACAGCTCAATGTATCTTATTCTTTAGGCAGATCGAGTGAAAAGGCTTTCTATTAAATAACAT
>CAJXGR010000160.1 GCA_913053665.1 uncultured Spirochaetia bacterium | reverse complement strand
GAACGATATCTAACTCTTGAAGAAGTTCTTCCAACCTTTCTTTTTTTGTCTTTTTCGATTTCACATGGACTTCCAGGATAGCCCTGATATTATCTTCAACGCTCAGCTTCCTGAAGATGGAGGCTTCTTGGGCTAAATAGCCGATCCCGAGTTTGGAACGTTTATACATGGCAAAATGAGTTATATCTTGATCGTCCAATAATATTCTTCCTTTATCGGGTAATACAAGCCCTACCACCATATAAAATGACGTGGTTTTACCCGCCCCATTAGGACCTAACAAGCCAATCACTTCTCCTTTTTTCATGTAAAAAGAGACACCTGTGACTACTTTTCGTTTTTTATAAGCCTTTTCAACATTGTCTATGGTTAATTTTGACATTTTATTTAGCACCCGACGTTTTAAGCTGACCTTCTATAATATCGATGAGCTTAACTGTTTCTTTTTTGGTGTTTAAAATGATCTTTTTAGCCCTTGAAACATTGTCGTCTTCGACCACGGATGCATTTCCCGTGACAACCATTTTCTTCTTTTCCTCATAATACTTGGCTCGCTCACCATAGATTGTTTTCTTTTTTTGAACTATTTTCACATCACCCGTAGCAATTGAGATCTTCTTTTTCCTGTAGCTTACCATTTGATCGCTATAAACGGTCACATTATCTTTCTTGCTAATGAAAACTGGATTCTTTTCAGCTCGTAAAAGGTCTTTTTCTTCATCAAAAAAAAGATAATCCCCTGTAATTTCGACTTCATCCTCATCATTAATGTACTTGCCATTTTTAAACACTTCAATCTGATTCCCCTCTCCATTAATGATTTCGATCCGTTGACCTGTTGTTCGGCTCACCTTGTCTTCGATTCTGGGCTTTCCCAACATCACAAACTTGTCTTTATGGGTTCCTTCAAAATTGGGATAAAAGGTGATCTCATTGGCATACCCTGCTTTGGAGTCATCACTCACTTCAGCGTTCCCCAACAGTTTCATTGTTTCCTGGCGATCTTCATCCTTAAGGTATTCTATTTTATCTGAATAGGCTCTCTGAACACCGTTTCTTTTGATAATTTCGCAATTGCCTATCAAATAGCCTGTCTCAATGGTCTTCTTATTCTTATGGCTAATTTTATAAACCCCATTATCTCCTTTTGTGGTTCGTTCAGGCTCAATTATTTGTACGTTATTCTTTAATATCATCTTTTCATCATTATCTTTGCTCTTGTTGCCTATTGTATAATAAGTGATCTGATCGGCCAATACGGTCTTATCTTTCTTGACAAAAGAGGCTTTGCCGTTCAGGAAGAGAAGTTCTTTATTCTCTTTCTTTGTGTATTCAATACTGTCTCCATAAGCTTGTTTATCCTTATCGATCAACCCGGAATGACCTTGTAGCACAGCTTTTTCAACACCCTCTTTCTTGGTGTACACCATATGATCAGCAAAAGCCTTTTTATCATCATCATAGATTTTAACATGACCCTTCATCACTGTTTTATGTATTTTATTCCGATGATCTATTGAATCAGCCTCAACTTCCATATCCTTGTTTTCATAATAAGCGTGTCCGGTGAGGATCGTCCTGTCCTGATTCCCTCCAATAAAGCGGATATGATCCGCACGGGCATAATCCTCCTTCCTCCTCATGGAGGCATGTCCCCTAGCGTATCCAGAAGGTTCAACCCCATCATTATACTCTATATACTCTCCTCTAACCTTCAGATTCTCCTCTTCAACCAACGCTTCTTTTTTGAGGACAAGCTTCTTTCTTTTGAAGTAATATTCAATCACTTGGGCGCTTGCTTTACGTTTTATTTTATTAGGAGAATACCCTTTTTCTTTCTTTCTGAAGAATTCGTATAAAACCGGATCTCCCTTAAAGATAGCCTTTTGATTAGACCCTTCGATGAAGTCAATACGTTCAGCAAACCCTGATTTATAGGCTTCAGTGATTTTCGCATCTCCAATAAGAGCATATCTAGACGGGGGCCCGCCAAGATACTTAATTTCATCCGCCTCACCAGTCCGTTTATAGATGATAATGTCCACCATTGAACTGTTGGACCCTTCTTCTTCATCCACATAGAATTCGGATATTTTTGCCTTTCCCAGCAATCTCGCCCTGCCTTTTTGCACGTTATAATATAATATCTTCTTGGCACGAGCAATACGGTAGGGTTTTCCATTTAAAAGAGAGTCGTTGTCTGAATACTCAATAAGTTTGGGATGACCTGTAAGAATGGCTTTTTTATTGGGATCTTTTGAGTAATATTTGATACGGCCAGCAAGGACCTTTTGGTTGCCCTTGATAATTTCAGCATTTCCCAGGAGTACAATATTTTTACTGACTGTGTAGATAAAGATTTCATCCGCAGAATATTGAGAACCTCCATGATATATTTTCGGATGGCCTCTTAGGATAAACCGTTTTTTTAGTATTTCATAGATCCCCTCATCAGCGGTAGCGGTAGCTTTTTCTCTCTCCAGCTTCACTATCACGTTATTCCGGGCAATATAAAGCTTTCTTTTCCCATCTCTTTCCATAAACTCACTGTTCACGGTAATTTGATCTTTAATGGCTATCAGTTTGGCATTGGTCTTTAATTTGGCATATTTTCTTTCAGCATCGTAATCTATACGCTCTCCAAAAACCTCAATGGCGTTTTCATGATCATAGAGTTTGACATTCCCAATCCCGATTCCCTTTTTTGTATCAATATAATACTTTATGTTATCTGCTCTAAGTGTGTCATGACCATTCTTTATAATGGGATTATCTTTCAAATCCCAGTATTTTCCCTCAAAATTATATTCCTTTTCCCCTGCAGATATGACGATATCGCCACTTGTCGATTCAATTGAATAACCTGGAATACAAAACAATAAAAGGATAATGATAGATAATATCTTCATAGCCATTTAATTCTCACCTTTCTGAAGGGGTTTTGGGATAATTGTAACCCCTTCTTCCACTCTAACGGTCTTATCCCCTTTGATGGGATTGAGTGAAACATCCACCTCCAGCTTTTTACTGATTTGTCTAATCTGGGATGTATCATTAGGGTTTTCAGGGTGGAGTCTTTTATAGGACACAACTTCTTTATCTTCTTCGGTTTTAAACACTTTTTTCTTATGATTCCAGTACACCCGTTCTGTTTCAATCCGAACTTCCTTATCTTTTTTAAGAACAACATTGCCCCAGGCCTCGCAATCCAGAGTTTTATAGTTAATAATGCCTTTATCTGATATTAATTCCACATAGATCTCTTTTTTTCGGTTCTTCTTATACAAAATATGAAGCACTCTGAGTTTGTCTACCCAGATTTCTTTTGAGTTTTTAAACACAACACTATTTTGGCCCGTAATAATTGTTTTGGTATGGCCTTTCAGGTCGTAGGAATAGAGTTTAACTAGCTTGGATTCGGAGCTAGGAGGGATAATTTTACTACTTCTATTGATTTGCTTATCTTTGTGACAGGAATTGATCCCGAATAAAAGGATTAAAACAAGACTCCATCGTATTTTCATATCTAAAAGATATTAAATTAAAGGCTAAAGTCAAAGGAAATCTTGGTCAACCCCTGGGCAATTTCATTCGTCTCTAACTCTTTATTATTCTATGACACTGAGGTCAGACAGAATGTCTGACTTTCTTTCTTTAAAATCCTGGTAGAACAGCGTCTGTCTGTTCAGTCCCTAATTTAGATAAACAATTATCAGGAGAATTAAATAGCCCTGTAATATTACCTATATTGATGCTCATTAGAATAAAATATTCTCACTGGCTGATTTTGCCAGTGAGAGGTCTTATATTAATATCATATAAAGTGATTAGGAATATGGAATGTATAATTTTGACTATCTATTAGAAATACTCAAGAGAATAGACGCCAATGAAACTGTTTCGGTTTCTTCTCTAACAAAGGAATTTGCTGTGAGTAAAGATACAATCTATGATTACATCAGTACTCTTAAGGAAGCTGATTTCCCAATCATCTATGACAGAGCTAAGGCAAGTTATGTCTTTGAGGGAGATTTTAGTTTTTCCCGGCCCAATCTCTCAAAAGAAGAATGGCTGACTCTTGCATTAGCCAAGAATATGATGGAGCAATTGAGTCCTGTTATGGTTCAAAATATCACTAAAATAGAGGAAAAGCTCTCAGGCGGACAAGCGAAACTCCCAAAACATATTAATCTTTCGGCTAATGTAAATAATTATTCACAAAGAGATTATCTTGGCATTCTTCACCAGAAAATCACTCAATTTGAAAGAATAAACATTATTTACCAAGCTCTCATGAATGATAAAATCAAGGAGCGTAAGATTGACCCATACTATCTCTATTTCAATGATGGGTTCTGGTATTTGAGGGGTTTCTGTCACCTGGTAGAAGATATGAGAACTTTTGCATTGGATCGAATCCTCTCTCTCAAAGGTTTGAATGAACATTTTACTCCTAAAATCCTTGAACCAGAGGATGAGATTTCAGGGTCTTTTGGTGCCATTGTTGATGGTGAGCTTGTGGATGTGGTATTAAGATTTGATAAACCCTGTCAGTCTTACGTTACACGGAAAAAATGGCATCCAAGTCAAAGTGCTAAAGTTCTTAAGAATGGTTTGCTTGAACTAGGTTTTACTGTAAAAGGAACATTGGAAATTAAATACTGGCTTTATAGATGGCTGCCTCATGTTGAGGTTATCAGTCCTTTGAGCCTGAGAGAGGAGGTTCAAGAAGAACTCAAACGGAGTCTAAACAAATACTATTCAGCTTAGAACGCTGACAAGCATATTTTTGCTTTTGATAGAATCAAATTAAAGACGATTATTTAGGAGAAACAATGATGAAAAGATCAATTAATATATCATATTTAGTGCTTATTTTCACTTTACTTATAGTGAACAGTTGTTCAGATCAAACAGAACAAAAAATACTCACATTAAAGAATAAAATAAGTCTAGCTGAACAAACAATTCTCAAATTACAAAAGGAAAATACTCAACTAAAAGAAAGTCCAGAATATAGATACCAAAAAGCCATTGATCATATGAACCTGGGAACAAAGAATGGCTATCAAAAGGCAAAAACAATTCTCGAAAAAGTTCTCTCCCAAACGCGGTCCAAAGATTTAATACTCCAAGTGAATGCAAAAATTAAACAATGTCAAACACTCATCTACGAGTATGATTCCAGGGAAACGTTTCAGAACATTCTGAAATCAAAAAAGCCGATCCATATAAAACTAAAGTCTCTAAACTCTCTTCAAGAGGGCAAAACTCTTTCCTTTAACAATGAAATTCGAGAGGCCGTTCAATCCCTCAAGAAACAATATGAAGATTCTGCACAAAGTAAACTGAATGGGATCTTGGACAAACTAAAATCAGACAAGAAAAGCGATATAGAAAATACCCTTCAGCAGTTAAACGTCTATGTAGAAGATTATAAAGATTCCAAACTCCTTGCAAAGGCTCAAAAGAAAATAAAAGACGTTCAGTCCAGACTCAAAAACTTTGAAGCCCATAAGGTTGCGTCTTACAAAAAAGACTGCAAAAGATATAAATATGAGGTTTTAAAAAGAGATGCCAATTCATTAATTGGCAAGAAGATCTTTCTAAGAGGACAAGTTTTTAATGTCAATAAATCAGGGTCCCTACAATTCATCCAAATAAATAGTACCAAAAGATATATTTGGACCAATCAAGTGATTGTTCTGTACTCTGGCAAAACTCAAGTCTATGATAAGAATATCATCCAGGTCTATGGAGAGATACAGGGTTTTCACAGTTATACTTCACAGGCCAATTATAAAATCACAGTGCCAAAAATCGTGGCTAAATATATCATTAAATAGTTTATTTTAAAGGGAGACAAAATGATTTACATTCATAAGCGAATAGTGAAAATTGCAACAGGAACAAAATCGCAAACCATTAATATCTGTACAGAAGACAATATCCATGGGGAATATGATTATATTTTACGCATAATGGACTCAAAGCAGTTCACAAGTTACGATGAATTAACTGTAAAACAATTCTCATCCATTGACGATCTTATCAATTCCATCCAGAAGGATCATCATGGTATCATGGAAAAGAGTTCTGGCAAAACTGAACAGGTTGTTTCCTTTCCTGCTGAGTCCTTAAAGGATATACAATATACTGAAAAGCCTTCTGAATGGGAGGAAAAGGCCAAAGAGATTGTGGAAAAGTCTATCGATCAATTCATCCTTGACTTTATCGACTTTCCTTATCTTCATAGAGTAGAACACTCTATCCACTGTGAGTTGTATAATATACTATCCAATGGGCGACTCTTGGGAAATCAATACCCTTTAGGGGACCATTCTATTAGTCAAGCTGTTCATAAGGAGTGGCCGGAATATAAACCAAGGCCTGAAAAAGGAAACCGAAGGGGCAATTTTGATCTTAGTATCCTCAGCCCAGAACAGCTCAAGCGATCAACAATAAAAGACTTCAGGTATGGGCGTATTAAGCCTTTCATCGCCATGGAGCTTGGTTTAGACTACAAACTTGATCACCTGGATCAGGATTTATATAAACTTAAAAATAGCGAGATCCAGTATGGCTATCTCATCCATCTTATTAGAGAGCAATATGTGAGTGATCATTTTAATGACATGGAAAGATTTATATTAGAAGA
This sequence comes from uncultured Spirochaetia bacterium, assembly GCA_913053665.1. Classification (GTDB taxonomy): domain Bacteria; phylum Spirochaetota; class UBA6919; order UBA6919; family UBA6919; genus CAJXGR01. The sequence continues at coordinate 470 of CAJXGR010000160.1, read as the reverse complement.
GATCCATGATCCGGTAAAAGTTGCTTATGCCAGGATTTCAGACTCCATGATTTATTATAAACTTGTTCAGGACAAAGATATTAAGGCTATTCCTATTCGTTAAATCATAATAGATATTATAGTGTTCCTTTAAGCTTGTAATGATAAAAGTTGATTCTTTGTAAGGAGGCTCAGAAGGTGAAAGTTAAGATCTTTCTTATTTTAATACCATTAGTATTTATTGCTTCATGCTCATCTAATCAAGGGACTGAGTCAGTATTACAATTAAAGCATACAATAAAAAGCTTTTCCAAGGCTAAAAAACTAATGAAACTGGTCTATACCGGCCATCAGATCACCTTTTATAGCGGTTGTAAGTATGAGTATAAGAGAATTGGAAAAAAAGAAAAAGCAATTATAGCATTAACACTTATCCGTCAAACGCCGGATTGTAAATCCGGCACCTTAGGGATTGTAAATCCGGCACCTGA